>NZ_JBQDYQ010000012.1:6805-61343 GCF_052105255.1 Brevibacterium sp. | reverse complement strand
GTCTATGAAGCCGACCCGCTGCTCGTCCGTCGCGGCCGCGACGCCGTCGACGACTAATCCAGTCACCGTCCACCGTCACCGAGGCGGGGGATCGCTGGTCCGGTCGAGTGACTCCGGACAGAGATTCGGCCGGGTGGAAGGGGAAAGACCACCCGGCCGGAACCGTGGAGCGGGACTCGAACCCGCTGTGCAGTGACGCGCTGCTCTGCCGCCCGAACCGGAGCGTCGCCCGGAGCCGGACCGCCGGCGCGGAGTGAAGAAGAATCAGACTTCTGCTGCGGCGTCCTTCCGTGCCTTGCGCAGCGCCCGGCGCTTCCTGTGACCGGTGAAGCTGAGCAGGAAGAGGATGATTGCCAGGAGCACGAACAGCCCGCCGCCGGCGATGCCCGCATCGACCCAGAACTGGGGTGGGAAGAGGCGGATGAGCGAATCATCGGCGTAGAACTCCCACGTCCCATCGGCGAAGAACACCTTGTGGAACCCGCGGAAGAAGCTGTCCCAGCCGAGCACGGCGACGACGGCTACGGCGGCCATGAAGATGATGCTGAAGATCGACCCCAGACGCACTCCCGCGTGGATGCCCGATCCGTTCTTGCGGCACATGTAGATGCCGAAGAGCACGGATCCGATGATGCCGACAAGGGCCACGAGGTAGAGCAGCGAGATCAGACCCTTGACGTCAGCCATATGGCTGAGCTCGTCGGAGATGAAGATCGGCTCTCCGTTGGGCATGACGATATCGGCGAGGTAGCGCCGGGAATCGAAGTTGTGCAGGTAGTCGATAACGTAAGTCCCGTAGTGCTCACGGTCGGCGGCACTGAAGCCGAACTGGTCGGCCGGGAACCCGGGCCGGAAGTACTCAAATTTGAGAAAGATCCCGGAGGCGACGAAGCGCACCGCCAGAGCCAGCAGGACGAACGGGGTGGCGAGCATGATCCAGATCGTGCCGATGACATCGAGCACGGACCGGCGTCTTTCCGGCACCTCGGGATCACGGGCATCGGTCGACGTCGCAGCCTTCGACACCGCTGCCCAATCGGCTTCGCTCATCACTGCGGTGCGCGCATTCTGAGGCGCCTCACGGGTGGCCCCGGTATCGGCCGTCGATGCAGCGGCGGCCGAATCCGTGCCGGCGGACTTCTGCGCGGCGTTCTGTTCGGCGGTGCGCGTGCTCGCGGTCGCGGGCGGGGAGTGCGGACTCGTCGAATGGGCGGGAGCCACCCTCACCGGACCCGTCGAGGGCTTCGCATCCGCGGAATGCTCAGGGGCATCCTCGGCGATGGGATCCGTGATCGGATCGAACGCCTCGGTGTCGGTCGAGGGATCATTCGCCGCCTCCAGAGGGGCCTGCGACTGCTTCTCGGCAGCACTGGCAGACCCTGAACTCATCCGCCTGCTCAGGAGGTCTTCGGTCTCGTTCTTCTCGTCTCTGGACACATCCCCATTGTCAGTGACCACCGGGTCCAAGCGGGGGAGGACACGCCACGGCGGTCGATTTCGCGGAGTCAGCCGAGCAGGGCGGCGATGATGACGAGCGCTGGAACGGACAGGACCGTGGTTATGAAGACGGCATCGCGCATGAGGGCCTCGGACTGTCGGTACTGCATCGAGTAGATGTAGACGTTCTGTGCGGTCGGCAGGGCGGAGGTGACGACGATGGCGAAGAGGTCGATCCCGGTGTAGCCGAGCAGGGGGCCGCCGGTGGCCCAGGCGATGACCGGCTGGGCGATGAGTTTGGCACCGGTGATGTAGCTCAGCTGTGCGCGGCTGCCCTTGACGGGCACTCCCCATCCGTCCTTGAGCGAGATGCCGAACGCCAGCAGGGCGCCCGGCACGGCCGTGGCGCCGATCATGTCGATGGGTTCGAAAACGAATCGCGGCAGCTCGAAGCCCGTCGCCGAGGCGGCCACACCGGCTGCGGCTCCGAGGACGATGGGGTTCTTGAGCACTTGGAGGATCGCGGAGTACCAGTGCGAATCATGCTGTTTCTTGCCCGCTCCGTCGAGCACGGCCATGCCGATGGGGGCGAGGATGAGCAGCTGGAAGAGCAGAACCGGGGCGACGTAGCCGACGTCATGGAGGACATAGGCGGCGATCGGGATGCCGAGGTTGCCGATGTTGACGTAGCTGGTCGCCCACGCGGAGAACATCGCCTCACCGGTGCTGCGTTTTCTGATCCACTTAGTGAGGACGAAGAGGGCGGCGCCGACGATGAGTGCCGAGCCGCCGGTGGCGAAGAGGGCTGTGTTGAAGATCAGCCCGAGGTCGGTTTCGGCGACGGTGACATAGAGCAGGGTCGGGGTGCCGGCGTAGAAGACGAGCTTCGCGATGACCTGCTGGCCGTGGGGACCGAGAACGCCGGAGCGGCCGAGGACGAACCCGACCAGAATGACTCCGGCGATGACGGCGAAACCTTCGAATACGGCCAGCATGGGCGCCTCGGATCCTCGCTTCCTGCGTCTGGGGCGGTGGTGTCAGTCCGCCTCGGCGATATCGGAGACGACATAGGCCGCTGCGGCGCTGACCGCGCTGACGGCGAACACGGCCGGCCATGCGCCGACCTTCTTCGCCAGGGGATGGGAGGCGCCGAACCCGCCGAGGTAGGCCAAGGACAGTCCGGTGGCGGCCGGCCAGCCCTTCTTCACATACCAGGAGCGGGCGGCGTAGGCGCCCGCTGCGGCGAGGACGATTCCGCCGAGGGGGCGGATCCCGGTCTCGCGGGCGGTGAGGAAGCCGCCGATGAGGCCGACGGCAACGAGTGGGGCGGTGGAGACTTCGCGTGCATCCTTCATACGGACAAGTTTAAGCGTGCAGGTCAGCGGACCGGACGGTGGTCTCATAACGAGGAACTCCGATGCGGCGTCTTGGTGATCACATCAGCGAGATCTTGATGACCGAGGCGGTGCTGATGACCGCGATGAGGCACACCGAAGCGGTGAGGAAGGCCACGGCCCAGGGGGTCGGGCGACTGCGCTCGGCCTGGATCGAGTCCGAGCCGAGCCGGTAGCGCCTGACCTGCATGGACAGCGCCGCGATGGCCAGGCCGATGCACACGACGAAGAGCGCGACCGACCAGCCTCCGAAGACATGGATGAAGCGCATGAAGATGAGGCTGACGACGGTCATGGTCAGGCTCGTGCGCAGCCATGACTGCGTGGTGCGTTCGGGCTGCAGCCCTGGATCGGGGTGCGGCAGCGGCCGGGGCCGTCGCGGTCGCGGAGTGTGAGGACTCATCGCAGCAGGCCGGCAAACACCAGGACGAGCAGACCCGCACCCAACGCCGAGGCGAGGCTGACGATGGGAATGATGAGCGGCAGCGGCAGGGAGGTCTTGCGCCGCATCGCCGATTCGATGCGGTGCCAGCGGAACGCGGCACCGGCAGCGAGGATGAACCCGATGACCATGAGCACGATCGACAGGGTCGCCCGCAGACCGGTCGAGAAGATCTCCGAGGTGAAGGCCTCGACGGCGATGCCGCCGCCGATGAAGGCCAGGGCGGTGCGGATCCAGGACAGGAAGGTCCGTTCGTTGGCCAGGGTGAAGCGCGGATCGGGGTCGACGCCATCGGGGAAGACCCGACGGGCGATGCGGCTGCGGGAGTCCTGCGAAGAATTGTTCTCACTCACCCCTCGAGGATAGCGGTAGACGGTGTGGGACTGGTGACATGCAATCACCGTTGTCACCTATCATGACGGAGGAAATACGGAGACCGCTGCGTCGCCGATGTGCGGGAGATCCCGATGAGCGACCCCTGACCACATCGTGAGTCTGTGCGCGGCCGAAGACGAAAGCGAAAGACACCATGAGTGAGCAGTCGAACGGTTCCGGCCCCGGCGACGCGGGTGATGCGGAGACCGTATCGGGAATCGAAGAGGCATCGGGCCCGGCCAAATGGAAGGTCATCGGTCCCGGCCTCGTCGTCGCGGCCACGGGTGTCGGAGCCGCCGATATGGTGGCGACCCTGGTGGCTGGCAGCCAGTTCGGCTACGGACTGCTGTGGGCGGTGATCGTCGGCGTCATCCTCAAGATCGTCCTCGTCGAAGGCGCCGGCAGGTTCAGCCTCGCGACCGGTAAGACGATCTTCGAAGGCTGGCGATCGCTCGGCCGCTGGACCACGTGGTATTTCGGTCCGTACATCATCATCTGGGGTTTCGTCTACGGAGCCACCGCGATGAGCTCGGCGGCACTGCCGCTGGCCGCGCTCTTCCCCGGGATCAACCTGACAGTATGGTCGGTGCTCATGGGCCTGTCCGGCTTCGCCATGGTGTGGTTCGGCCGTTACGCCGTGTTCGAGAAGATCACCGCCGTCCTCGTCGGAATCATGTTCATCACCGTCGTGGGGCTGGCGATCATCGCCGCCCCGAACATTCCCGACATGCTCATCGGTCTGATCCCGGTCATCCCCGAGGGCGGCGTGATCTACACGCTTGCGCTCGCCGGAGGCGTCGGCGGCACCATCACGCTGGCCGCCTACGGCTACTGGCTGCGCGAGAAGGGCTGGCACACCCCCAAGTGGATGAAGGTGATGCGCATCGACAATTCGATGGCTTACGTGATGACCGGCATCTTCGTCATCGCCATGCTCGTCGTCGGTGCCGAGGTCGTCCGTGCCGCGGGAGTCTCGATCTCCGCCGAGGACAAGGGGCTGCTCGACCTCGCCGACGTCCTCAAGGCCCGCTACGGCGAGGTCGTGGGCATCGCATTCCTCGTCGGTTTCTGGGCCGCGTCCTTCTCCTCGATCATCGGCGTCTGGAACGGTGTGTCCCTGATGTTCGCCGATTTCTGGGGGCATATGCGCAAGAAGCCGGGCGGGCACCCCGACACCCTGACCGGCGGCAAGTACTTCAAGTTCTATGTGCTGTGGCTGACGTTCCCGCCGATGCTGCTGTTCATCCTCGGCAAGCCGATCGGGCTGATCCTCGCCTACGGCGTCCTCGGTTCGCTGTTCATGCCGTTCCTGGCCATCACCCTCCTCGGGTTGCTCAACGGCAAGAAGATCCCGAAGGAATGGGCGAACAAGTTGCACACGAACGTCGCCCTGGCGATCACAGCACTGCTGTTCATCATCCTCGGCATCCAACAGCTCTACTCGGCGCTGGCACCGCTGTGGGGCGGCGGAAGCTGACCTGGGCTCTGCCCGGTCGTCTGCCTCTGCAGCGGGGTTGCCGCTAAGCTGGGAGACGCAATGGCAGAAGAGAACCCGACCCCGTCGACCACTCCAGCGAACACGAATCCAGGACGGCTGCCTCGGCGCGGGAAGAACGGACGTGGGCGCGCGTCTCAGCGACGCAGAACCACGGCAGCGCACCATCAGCAGCGCCGGGCCCGGCTCAAGGACGCCCGCGCTGCCCATCCGGTCACCGTCACCTACCCCGAGGATCTGCCGGTCACCGCGGCGAAGGATGAGATCGCCGAGGCGATCCGGGACAACCAGGTCGTCATCATCGCCGGTGAGACGGGATCGGGAAAGACCACCCAGCTGCCGAAGATCTGCCTCGACCTCGGCCTCGGGATCGACGGACTCATCGGCCACACCCAGCCTAGGCGCATCGCCGCCCGGACCGTGGCCGAGCGCATCGCCGACGAACTCGACGAAGAACTCGGCAGCACCATCGGCTATCAGGTGCGGTTCACTGCGCAGGTCGCCGACTCCACCCGGGTGAAGGTGATGACCGACGGCATCCTGCTCTCCGAGCTCTCGCGGGACAAACTGCTGCGCGACTACGAAGTCATCATCATCGACGAAGCCCACGAACGCAGCCTCAACATCGACTTCCTCCTCGGCTGTCTCAAGGAAGTCCTCGACCGACGTCCCGATCTCAAGGTCATCATCACCTCGGCGACGATCGACCCGGAATCGTTCTCCGCTCACTTCGACGACGCTCCGATCATCTCCGTCGAAGGCCGCACCTATCCGGTCGAGGTCCGGTACCGGCCGCTCGGGGACGATCCTGCCGATGACGATGTCGACGGACCCGGCGAGTCCGGGAACTACGAGACAGGAGTCGAGGAGCAGACGGATGGAATCATCGCCGCCGTCGACGAACTCGCCGCCGAGGACCCCGGTGACATCCTCGTCTTCCTCTCCGGCGAACGCGAGATCCGGGACACCGCCGATGCCCTGACCGACCACCTGCGCAGACGCCCGCGGATGAGCAGCTGGGAGGTCGTGCCGCTTTTCGCCCGACTCTCCGCCGGCGAGCAGCAGAAGGTCTTCCAACCGCATTCGCGACCTCGCATCGTCCTGGCCACGAACGTCGCCGAGACCTCGCTGACGGTGCCCGGAATCAAATACGTCGTCGACGTCGGCACCGCCCGCATCTCCCGCTACTCCAACCGCACCCGAGTGCAGCGACTGCCGATCGAACGGATCTCCCAAGCCAGTGCGAACCAGCGCAAGGGCCGCTCGGGGCGCACCAGCGACGGCATCTGCATCCGGCTGTACTCACAGGATGACTTCGAGTCGCGTCCCGCATTCACCGATCCCGAGATCCTGCGCACGAACCTCGCCAGCGTCATCCTGCAGATGGCCTCATTGGGATTCGCCTCGAGTGATCAGGAGATCCTCGACTTCCCGTTCCTCACCCCGCCGGAGGCCAGAGCGGTCCGCGACGGACGCACGATGCTCACCGAACTCGGGGCGCTGACCAGCGACTCTGCCGGGAAGATCCACGTCACCGAGATCGGTCGGAAACTCACCGTGCTGCCGATCGACCCCCGCCTGGCCAGGATGGTCATCGCCGGCGCGGAAGCCGGCTGCGGGGGAGAGGTCACCGTCATCGTCGCCGCACTGTCGATCCAGGACCCCCGGGAACGACCGGCCGAATTCCGCGCCGCAGCCGATGAGAGGCACGCCCGGTTCACTCACCGGGGCAGTGATTTCCTGTCCTACCTCAACCTGTGGAACTACCTGCAGAGCCTGCAGGCGGACATGGGATCCTCGAAGTTCCGTCGGCGCTGCAAGGACGAGTTCCTCAACTTCGTACGCATCCGCGAATGGCAGGATCTCGTCGGCCAGCTGCGTTCCCTGCTCGGCTCCGCAGGGATCAGGATCGAGAAATCCGTCTGGCGGCCGGGCGACGACGCGACGTCCGAGGGGACAGACCTCGACGGTGACGGCGGCAAGGCGAATCCTGCTGAGTCCGCTGACGGTTCCGACCATGGTCGCGGCGGTCGTGGTCGCAGGGGCCAAATTGCTCGTGGCGGTCAGGGCGCTCGTGGCGGTCGGGGCGAAGGAAGCGCCCAGGGCGGACGAGGTGCGAACGGCAAGATCGGATTCGCCGAACTCAGCGCCGCCAAACGCAGTGCGAAGAAGCAGGGAGCGACCGGTCCGGCCGGGGACACAGGGAAGCAGGTGGCAGCCGCCAAACTCGACCCGCATGCCGCCGCCATCCACCGATCGCTGCTCACCGGTCTGCTGACGATGATCGGCTCACGGTCGGAGCGGCACAAGGACTATCAGGGAGCTCGCGGCACCCGGTTCGCGATCTTCCCGGGATCCGGACTCTTCAAGGTCAATCCGGACTTCGTCATGGCTGCCGAACTCGTCGAGACCTCCCGACTGTGGGCCCGCACCGTCGCCGCGATCGATCCGGACTGGGTCGTCGAAGCCGCCGGTGACCTGGTCACCCGCCAATATTCGGATCCGCACTGGTCGACGAAGGCCGGCGCGTCGATGGTCTACGAGAAGATCTCCCTCTACGGGGTCACACTTGTCAGCGACCGCCGCGTCGGCTACGGCACCATCGACGCCGAGGCCGCCCGGGACGCGTTCATCCGCAAAGGTCTCATCGAAGGCGACTGGCACGAACGCTTCGGCTTCCTCGAACACAACGCGGCCGTCATCGACGAGGCCGAGGAACTGGCGTCGCGGACACGGAACCGTCGCGTGCTCGACCAAGACGATGCCCTCTACGAATTCTTCGACGAACGGATTCCGGAGGGGATGACCTCGGCGGCGGATTTCCGGGGATGGTGGAAGAAGCAGAAACGGCGGGACGCGCACCTGCTCGACCTCACCACCTCGGTGCTGCTCAGCGACGACAGTGAGGAGCTGACCGCCTCGGTGGCCTCGGATTTCCCGATGGAATGGGAACTGGCCGATGGCACGCGGGCGAAGCTGCGCTACTCCTTCGACCCCGGCAGCACTGAGGACGGGGTGACCGTGGAGATCCCCGCCGAGGCGGTGCCCGCGGTCGACGCGGACGAATTCAGCTGGCAGGTGCCCGGGCTGCGCGAAGAACTCGTCGCCGCCTATATCCGGTCATTGCCGAAGAGCAAACGCCGCTACTTCGTCCCCGCTCCCGACGTCGCCCGCGAGATTCTGCCGGCGCTCACCCCGTACCAGGGAAGCCTGCCGGACGTGCTCGCCGCGCATCTGAGCGAACGCGCCGGCGGGGGAGGGCTGAACGATCTCGTGCCGATCACGGTCACCGCCGACGATTTCGACCGATCGCGGATTCCCGCCCATCTGCGGCTGACCTTCCGGGTCGTCGATGGGAAGAAGACCGTCGGTCTCGGCGAGGACCTGGCTGCTCTGAGGACGAAGGCCACGCCGCAGGTGCGCAAGGCCCGCCAGAAGCGGAGCGCGTTCACCCCGAAGACGGGCCTGACGGACTGGTCGTTCGGTGAACTGGCCGATCCCGATCAGGCCGCGGCCGGTGTCGTTCCGGGGCTCGCGGACCGTGCGACATCGGTCGACCTCGTGGCCTTCGACACAGCAGCGCAGGCACGCTTGGCCACGCGAGAAGCGATCATCACTCTGCTGGGCCAGCACACGTCTGATGCGCTGAAGTACCTGCAGGACGGGCTGACCACTCAGGAGAAGCTCATCCTCGCCGGTCATCAGAAGACCGCCGACGAGCTGCTAGGCGGGCTGATTCGTGTCGGGATCCGCGGTCTCGTCGTCGACCGGTTGGGGCCGGCCGAAACGTCATGGGTGGCCACCGCCGATGAGTTCGCGCGGCTGCGCAAGGACGTCGACGCCGAGTTGCCGCTGACCTGTTCATCGCTGCTGCCGCACCTGATGAAGGCGCTGAAGGCGGCGACCGAGCTCGACAAACTCGTGTCGAATGCATCCTCGTTGGCGATCCTGTCGAACCTCGCCGATGTGCAGGCGTGGAGAGCCTCCCGGACGAGCGCAGCCGCCATTGCGGCGTTGACTCCGCAGATGCTGCGAGAGCTTCCCCGCTGGGTGCAGGCTGAAGTGGTGCGCATCGGCGGAATGCAGGACTCGCCGATCCGTGACAAGCAGCTCATGGATCGAGTCACCGGCTGCAGCAGCGATGTGGTCAAGAAGATCGGCAATCGATTCCCGGCACTGGCGAAGGCCGAGTGGTCGCAGCTGATCGTGTCTCTGCCCACCGAATGGGTCGAGGTCGTCGTGATGCTCGAAGAGCTGCGCGTCTCGCTGTTCGCGAACTCGCTGGGCACGGCACATCCGGTGTCGGAGAAGCGCATCGCGAAGGCCCTCGCCCAGCTCTGACCCGAGCATCCCTCACCGGTAGCGGCACAACGCCCCGTTGCAGCGGGATGTTTTGGCGCGAAGAGTGACTGATGCGTGAGTACCTGTAGGACAAGTCGCGGGCGGGAGGTTCTGCCGCGACGGGTGGGGAATGCGAACTGTGGTCAGGGATGCAGGGTGGCAGCTGCCGCCGGGGCCCGCGAACGTCAGACGTCGGCGAAGAATCCGCTGAAGAGCCACCATAACGGCAGAGCTCCGGCGGCAAGAAGGGTGGCGACACTCCACCAGATGCGCCACTTCCACGTGCGACGGCGGGTGCCGATGAAGAGGAACGCGAGATAGAAGATGAGGCAGAAGGCCCCCGACAGGCTGAGCAGCACCATCCCGGCCGCCTCGCTGCCGGAGGTGCCGAGATCGAAGAGGTACTTCGTCGTCTGCGCTATCTGCCAGGAGAACCAGATCGCCGCGCACAGCAGCGGGGCACCCAGGACTCCCGCGACGATGAGCGGCAGGGCCTTGAGCCACCGTTCCTTCGGCTCCGAACGGCCGGCGTATTCGACGAATTCCTCAGACATCGCACCCCAGCATATGGGCCGATTCCGACAGGACGCTGGACGCAACGCGGACCGGCAGACCCGGCCTCGGCCACTGTGACTGAGCGGACACGCCGGATGAGCGCGAAGAACGATAGGATATTGCGGTGACTTCTGGCCAGTATTCCGACAAGGACATCCGACACGAGGCATCCCGCCGCCGCACGTTCGCTGTCATCTCGCACCCCGACGCGGGCAAATCGACGACCACCGAGGCGCTCGCCCTCCACGCCCGTGCCATCGGCCAGGCAGGCGCCACCCATGGCAAGGCCGGTCGCCGTGCCACCGTCTCCGACTGGATGCAGATGGAGCAGGACCGCGGAATCTCGATCTCCTCCGCTGCTCTGCAGTTCGAGTACCGCGACGCCGTGTTCAACCTCGTCGACACCCCGGGCCACGCCGACTTCTCCGAGGACACCTACCGTGTGCTCTCGGCCGTCGACTGCGCCGTCATGCTCATCGATGCCGCCAAGGGCCTGGAAGCACAGACGATGAAGCTCTTCGAAGTCTGTGCTCACCGCAATATCCCGATCATCACCGTCGTCAACAAATGGGACCGCCCCGGACTCGAAGCGCTCGAGCTCATGGACGAGGTCCAGCAGCGCACCGGCCTCCTGCCCACCCCGATCACCTGGCCCGTCGGCCAGTCCGGAGACTTCCGCGGAGTCCTCGACCGCGCCAGCGGCGAGTACACGAAGTACACCCGCACCGACGGAGGCGCCACGATCGCCGGTGAGGACACGTACACCCATGAGGCGGCTGCCGACCTCGAAGGCGATGCCTGGACGACCGCTGTCGATGAGTCCGATCTGCTGGAGATGGAGGACCAGAACCACGACCAGGAGACCTTTCTGGCGGGCAAGTCGACCCCGGTGATGTTCGCCTCGGCCGTGCTCAACTTCGGCATCCACAAACTCCTCGACCTCCTCGTCGACCTCGCCCCACCGGCAGAGGCACGCCTGGACACGAACGACGAACCGCGTCCCGTCGACGAACCGTTCTCCGGTTTCGTCTTCAAGGTCCAAGCCGGAATGGACTCGAACCACCGCGACCGGCTCGCCTACATTCGCGTCTGCTCGGGAGTCTTCGAACGCGGAACCGTGCTCACCCACGCCAGCACCGGCAAACCCTTCGCCACGAAGTACGCTCAGCAGGTCTTCGGCCGCGACCGCGACGTCGTCGACGAAGCGTTCCCCGGCGATGTCGTCGGATTGGTCAACGCCTCCGCACTGCGCGTCGGTGATTCCCTCTACCTCGACAAGAAGGTCGAGTTCCCCGGAATCCCGACGTTCTCTCCCGAACACTTCATGGTCATCCGCGCCAAGGACTCCTCGAAGTACAAGCAGTTCCGCCGCGGCATCGAACAGCTCGACCACGAAGGTGTCATCCAGGTGCTGCGTTCCGATCTGCGCGGTGACCAGGCCCCCGTGCTCGGGGCGGTCGGCCCCATGCAGTTCGAAGTGGCCGAAGACCGGATGACCAACGAATTCAACGCTCCCTGCACCCTGGAGCGTCTGAACTTCTCCCTCGCCCGACGCACCACAGCCGAATGCGTGCCGACCCTGGCCCGGGAGCGCTCGGTCGAGGTCCTCCACCGTTCCGACGGAGAGCTGCTGGCGCTGTTCTCCGACCGGTGGCGGCTGCAGGGCGTGCAGAAGAACCACCCCGACCTGGTCCTCGAACCTCTGGTCGTCAGCTGAGACGAACGCTGCCGTGTTCGGATGCCGGTGTTCGGCATTTTGACGCGGACATTATTATGGTGAGTCGGGGCCGAAGCGAAGCCTCGCAGGGCCAACCGCCCGTGTGGGGCCCTCCCGCCGCTCGGTGAAACCCGTACAGACAAAGGAGAATTGTGGGAACGAAATCGATTCGAGTCGCGATTGCCGGACTGGGCAACTGCGCCTCGTCCCTGATCCAAGGCGTGGAGTACTACCGGAACGCGTCGCCCGGGACGAAGGTTCCCGGCCTCATGCACGTGGAATTCGGGGATTATCACGTCGGTGACATCGATTTCGTTGCCGCCTTCGACGTCGACGGCAAGAAGGTCGGCGTCGACATCGCCGAGGCCATCACCGCCAGCGAGAACAACACCATCAAACTCGCCGACGTGGAGCCGACCGGCATCGAGGTCCTGCGCGGACCCACCCTCGACGGTCTCGGTGAGTACTACCGCGACACGATCGTCGAATCCGACCGGGAGGCCGTCGACGTGGTCAAGGCTCTCAAGGACGCGGAGGCGGATGTCCTCGTGTGCTATCTGCCCGTCGGTTCCCAGCAGGCCGTCGAGTTCTACGCTCAGGCCGCCATCGACGCGAAGGTCGCCTTCGTCAACGCCCTGCCCGTGTTCATCGCCGGCACCAAGGAATGGGACGAGAAGTTCCGTGCCGCCGGTGTCCCGATCGTCGGTGACGACATCAAGTCCCAGATCGGTGCGACCATCACCCACCGTGTGATGGCGAAGCTGTTCGAAGACCGCGGCGTCGTGCTCGACCGGACCTACCAGCTCAACGTCGGCGGCAACATGGACTTCAAGAACATGCTCGAGCGTCAGCGTCTTGAGTCGAAGAAGATCTCGAAGACCCAGGCCGTGACCTCGAACACGTCGGCTCAGCTGTCCGACCGCGACGTCCACATCGGACCCAGCGACTACGTCGAATGGCTCGACGACCGCAAGTGGGCGTTCGTCCGCCTCGAGGGCCGCAACTTCGGCGATGCACCCGTGTCCCTGGAATACAAGCTCGAGGTGTGGGATTCGCCGAACTCTGCCGGCGTCATCATCGACGCCGTGCGTGCGGCGAAGATCGGCCTCGACCGCGGAATCGGCGGAGCCCTCATCTCCGCCTCGTCATACTTCATGAAGTCCCCGCCTGAGCAGAAGGACGACGACGCCGCCCACGAGGCCGTCGAAGCCTTCATCCGCGGCGACATCGAACGCTGACCTCGCCGAGGCGGCCCACCCTCAGCCCGAGTGCTCAGCCGCCGTCCGGCTGACAGAGCGCCGACCGCAGACATCTGCGGTCGGCGCCCTGTCATATTCATCAACGTCGGTGAGTAGGAGGCCAAACAGCCGCCTCGGCGGGGACGGGTGCGTCAGTCAGCCTCCGACCATCCGGAATATGAGATTCCCGCGACACAATGCTGATTGTCCAGGAGACTTGCACCTTGAGGTGATCGCACTCACATGAGCGACACCGGGCTCAACGCATTCGCCAGCGCCGCACCGACCGAGGAGAACTGATGTCGAGCACCACACCTGCGACCGCAGAGAAGAGGGATGACGGTTCCGAGCTGAGCTGGCTCATGCGCGTTCTCGTCATCATCGAGAAGGCCGGCAACAAACTGCCGCACCCGTTCTGGCTGTTCCTGTCGCTGGCGGTCATCGTCATGATCCTCTCGGCGATCTTCTCGTCCACCGGTCTCACCGCCGTCAACCCGGCCACGGACGAGAAGGTGACGGTGACGAACCTCTTCGCCACCGAATCGCTGCGAGAGATCGTCGCGGGAGCAACGAACAACTTCGTCACCTTCCCACCGCTGGGACTCGTGCTCATCGTGCTCATCGGCGTGGCCGTGGCCGAACAGTCCGGACTCATCCCGGCGATGCTGCGCGGCACCATCGCCGGAGCCTCGCCGCGGTGGATCACGTTCATCGTCGCCCTGGCCGGAACCGCCGCGTCGATCGCCTCCGATGCTTCCTACATGATCATGATTCCCCTCGGCGGTCTCGCATTCAAAGCTGTCGGCCGCAATCCGCTGCTCGGCTGCCTCGTCGCCTATGCCGCGACCTCGGGAGGCTATTCGGCAGCGCCGATGGTCAATTCGCTCGACACGATCCTCGGCGGTCTCTCGACTTCGGCCGCGCAGATCATCGACGCGGACTACACCGTCAGCCCGGTCGCGAACTTCTACTTCAACTTCGTCTCCATGTTCGTCGTCGCCATCGCCGTGACCCTGGTGACCGAGCTGGTCCTGTCCAAACGCGCCGACCAGATCGAACTCGACGAGGAGACCGATGACGATCCGGACAGCTTCGACGTCAAGATGGCGCTCGACGCCACGGAGAAGCGCGGAATCGTCATCGCCGTCATCTCCATCGTCGTCTGCGCCGCAGTGCTGTTCGGCCTCGCCTGGCCCGCCGGATCGTTCCTCCGCGATGAAGCCGGAGGCTTCGGCCCGGAATCGGGCCTGATGGCCGGAATCGCCGCGATCATCGGCTTCGGCTTCTTCATCGTCGGCATCGTCTACGGCTACGCCACCGGGTCGATCAAGCGCACCGCCGACATCCCCGAGATGATGGGAAAGGGTCTGCTGCCCTTCGTTCCGGTCATCGTCCTGTTCTTCGCGGCCAGCCAGTTCCTGGCCCTGTTCAAGATGTCCAACCTCGGTGAGATCCTCGCGATCAAAGGGGCGGAGGTCTTCGGGGCGCTCAACACCGGATCGTTCGTCATCCTGCTCGGCGGTTGGCTGCTCGTGGCGCTGGGTGCCCTGTTCCTCACCTCCGGATCGGGACTGTGGACGCTCATGGCTCCGGTGCTCGTACCGATGTTCATGCTCCTGTCCATCGCCCCGGAGACCACTCAGGCGCTCTACCGCATCGGCGACTCGACGACGAACATCATCTCCCCGATGAGCCCGTACTTCGTCGTCGTCCTCGGCTTCGTCCAGCGGTACAAGAAGGATGCGGGCATCGGCACGGTGCTCTCCTTCACGATCCCGCTGTCGTTTTCCATGTTCGTCCTCTGGGGACTGCTGTTCTTCATCTGGTGGGCCACCGGCATCCCCTGGGGCCCGGGTTCGGCCACCCACTACCAGATGGGCTGAACCGGGAATTCTCCAGCCGATGCGGGCGTTGTCCACGACATGATCACGTTCATGCAACGTCGGGTGCCGCAGGCCGGAATCCTCAGTTCCCGTCCAGACCGTCCGGTTAGACTGTGATCGTGAACGACCGATGTGCAGCTTCTCGGCTGTGCACATTCTGCTCAGATCGAAAGGATCTCGACCGTGAGTAACCCTATGATGAAACGGGCGATCAACCAAGGCGCCCAGGCCGGCCGCAATCAGCCGGTCATGTCCGATCAGGAACTCAACAACCTGTTCAATCAGCCGGCCGCGCAGAACCGCAACGCCGGACCCCAGGTCGCCGACCGAGCGATGACCTACGACGATGTGATGATGAAGACCGGAGTGCTCTTCGCCATCCTTCTCGCCGGAGCCGCCGTCGGCTGGTTCGTGCCGATGCTCGCCTTCCCGGCGATGCTCATCGCGCTCGTGCTCGGCCTCGTCAACGCCTTCAAGAAGGAGCCGAGCAAGGCCCTCATCATCGGCTATGCCGCATTCGAAGGCGTATTCCTCGGCGGCATCTCCGCGATCTTCGAGTCCATGTACTCCGGAATCGTCATGCAGGCCGTGCTCGCCACGCTCTGCGTCTTCGGCGTGATGCTCGCCCTGTTCAAGTTCAAGGGTGTGCGCTACGGCTCGAAGATGATGAAGTTCATGATGATCGCCGTCGGTGGTTACGCGGTCTTCTCGCTCATCAACTTCGGCATCGCCATGTTCACCGGCACCGGCGGCGCCCGCAGCGTCGAGATCTTCGGAATGCCGCTCGGAATCGTCATCGGCATCGTCGCCACCGTGCTCGCCGCGATGACCCTGATCATGGACTTCCAGATGATCGAAGAGGGCGTCAAGCACAAGATCCCGGAGAAGTACTCCTGGATGTGCGCCTTCTCGCTCATGGTCACCCTCGTGTGGCTCTACATCGAGATTCTGCGCCTCATCTCCTACTTCAGAGACTGAGAGCAGCGCTGACCGCAGCTGCCAGGTCAGCTGCCGTCGATGGTTGCACGAAGGGCGGATCCCCGAATCGGGGTCCGCCCTTTGTCATCCCCGCCGAGACGGACCTTCCCGCCGAGGCGGCCCTTCCCCGACGCACGGCCGCGAGACGGTTCGTGTCGAGCCCCCGTTGCCTGGGATCACTTTTCTGCCTATCGTCTGAGATATCGCCGACAAGCGTCGGCGGATCGGCTTCATCGTTGAAGTGCCGACCAGAGATCTCATGGCAGAGAGGACGATTCGATGACGAATCCGATGCGCGGCGTCTTCGCCGTTCCGACGACTCCCTACACCGAAGACGGAGATCAGAACCTCGACGCCCTGGGCGGACGCATCGAGGAGGTGCTCGTCGCAGGCGTGAGCGGACTCCTCGGCCTCGGCGCCACAGGGGAGGCGCTGGCGCTGAGTGCCGCCGAGCGCCAAGCACAGATCAAGTCCATCGTCTCCGCCGTCGACGGGCGGGCGCATGTGGCCATCGGGTGTATGGCCTACTCTCCGGCGGAGATGTCGGCCCAGATCTCCGATGCCGTCGGCTGGGGCGCCGACGCCGTCATGGTCACCCCTCCCTTCTACGGCGGACTCGAACCTGACGCCGTCATCGCCGCCCTGCGACCCGTCCTCACCACGTCGGAACTGCCGGTCATGGTCTACAACAATCCCCACTCCACCGGAACCGACCTGCTCCCGAACCACCTCGCCGCGCTCCAGGACACCGGCCGGCTCTGGAGCGTCAAGGAGACCTCCGGCGAGGCCACTCGGATCCGGGAGCTGCGCAGCCGCCTCGGCGAGGACACCGAGATCTTCGTCGGCGCCGACGGCATCGCACTCGAGGGCTTCGCACAGGGCGCCAGCGGCTGGGTGGCGGCCTCGGCCTGGCTGCTGCCCGAACACTGCCAGAGACTGTGGGAGCTGGCCGACAGGGGTGAATGGGCCGGCGCCGTCGAGCTGTGGAGGAGCCTCGGGCACGCCCTCGGACTCATCGAAGGCGACTCCGCCTTCATCTCACTCATCAAACAGGCGCTGGGTCGAAGAGGCCGCGAACAGGGACCGGTGCGTCCGCCGCTGCCGACCGCCGACCCCGAAGCACTGGCGGCGCTGCTCGATGCGATCGCCGGACTGGAGAGGACGCACACAACATGAGCACATCATCAGCGCAGAACACCCTCATCGACCGCGGTCGCACCGCACTGCGGGCCATCATCGACGGCGACCTCGGACAGTGGATCGGCGGCCGCGCCGTCACCGGTGCCGGAGACGAGATCGGTCTCATCTCACCGAGTCAGGGAACGGTCATCGGCAACCTCTCCGCGGCCAGCGTTGAGCAGCTCGATGACACCGTCGTCGCAGCACGCGCCGCCTTCGACGAGGCCGACTGGGCCGAGGACGCGACGCTGCGGGCCCGAGTGCTGCGCCGCCTCGCCGAACTCGTCGAGGCCGACGTCGAAGAGATCGCCTATCTCGACGGCATCGAAGCCGGAAAGGTCGCCCTCGGCAGCCTCGAGGAAGACGTTCCCGACGTCGCCGCGAACCTCCGCCTGAGCGCCGACCTCATCTCCCGCGATGACGGTCGCTACCTGCGCAGTCCCGACGGCTGGGGGTGGGTGACGAAGGTGCCCAGCGGCGTGGTCGGAGCGATCCTGCCGTGGAACTATCCGGTGGCGATGCTCGGGTGGAAGATCGCCCCGGCCCTGGCCGCCGGCAATGCGATGGTCGTCAAGACTTCCGAGGACTCGACGCTCAGCGCCCTCCACCTTGCCAGGCTCGCCGCCGAGGCAGGTGTGCCCGACGGCATCCTCAATGTGCTCACGGGCACCGGCCCAGGGATAGGCGCCGCCATGGGCCTGCACCCGGACATCGACGTGCTCACCTTCACCGGTTCGGGTCCCGTCGGCAGGTCCTTCCTCGAGTCCTCGGCCCGGTCGAACCTCAAGAAGGTCTCCCTCGAACTCGGCGGTCGAGCCGGCTACATCGTCGACTCCGCGCACGCCACGGACTTCGAGGCGATCGCCGCCGACATCGCCGGCGCCGCCTTCGGCACCAGCGGCCAGAACTGCACCGCCGCATCTCGGGTGATCTACGTCGGCGACGATGACGAGAGGTTCGCCGAATTCCGAACCGCGCTCATCACCGCGACCGAGGCTCTCACCGTCGGCGACCCGTTCGACGCCGACACGGACATCGGACCGGTGATCAACGTTCGCGCCCACGACCGCATCACCTCCTGGGTCGACGAAGCCGTGCAGAAGGGAGCTCGGATCCTCAACGCTCGTGCCGATGTCCCGGCCCCCGGCACCTGGTACCCGCCGACCGTCATCGCAGACGTGCCTGATGACAGCGAACTCGGTCGGGGAGAGATCTTCGGCCCCGTCACCCAGCTGCTGAGACGCACCAGCCGCGACGACGCCGTCGACCTCATCAACGGCGAACCCTATGGGCTGGCCTCGAGCGTGTGGTGCGAGGACATCGCCCAAGTGCGGTGGTGGGCCAGCCGAATCCGCGTGGGCACACTCGCCGTCAACGGCTACAGCGAAGGCACCGAAGCCACCCCGTTCGGCGGAATGCGGCAGTCCGGATTCTGGGGCCGAGACAACGGCCCGGAAGCTCTGGAGACCTATCAGGAGACCATGACCGTCTGGGTGGGAGACGCCTGAGCATCGCCTGAAGCTCAGCCGCTGCACCGCTCGATGAGGACTATCATGAGTCCATGACCACAGCAGCGGCGGAACTCGAGACGGAGGTGCGTCGTCTGCGCATCCGGATCATCTCCCTGACCACTGCCCAACTCGACGAGGCGGCCCCGCCGGCACCGACCAGGCGTGCCGCCATCCGTGAGGCCCTGACCGAATTCTCGCAGGTCGGCTCCGAGGCCCGAGCGGTCCCGGAGCTCGCCGATCAGAACCTCGCCGACCAGGTCGTCGTGCTCGTCGAACACGGTCTGCGTTCGGCTCAGACACTGCCCGAACCCGACCGTGAGAACCGCCTCGTTGCCCTCACCGAGGCGGCCGTGCGACTGCGTCGCGCCCTGGCCTGAGAATGCGGACGTGGAGGGCATGATGGCGGGCACTCGGCGCACGTGGCTGTCCGTGGTCACCGGGGTCGTCGCGACCCTCATCTACTTCGGCACCGCCGAACTCATCGCCCGCAGCCTGGATGTCGCGTCAGCCCCGGCGCTGCTCATCGGCCAATCTCTCATCCCGCTGGTGCCCACCGTGCTCGTCAAGTCCGCGATCGCGGTCTTCGGCACCCACGACAAGCTCGCCCTCGTCATCACCATCGTCGCAGGAGGTGCCGGGTGCGGTGCGCTCATCGGGTGGATCGGTGCCCGTCGTCGAGGTCTCGCGCTCGTGCTGCTCATCGGCTTCGGACTGCTGTCCGCCGTCGTCGGCTTCAGCTCCGGTGCCGGTCTTGCGGCCACTCTGCCGAGTCTCGGCGGAGTCGCCGCCGGGGCCGCAGCCTTCCTCGTCCTCCTCCACCTCGCGGGCACGGCGGATCACTCCTCGGCAGATACGGCGGCGGGAGACGACCAGCAGAATCGATCTCCTGCCCGACCCGGGCGGCGGGCGTTCTTCGGGCTGGCCGCGGGACTGAGCGCGGTCGGCATCGCCGCCGTCGCAGCCGGACAGTCCGCGGCCACATTGGCACGCAGTGCGGCAGGCACTGTGACGAAACTCGTCCTGCCGCGGCCGGCCACCTCGGCGCCGGAGATCCCCGCGGGCGCGGAACTCGACGTGTCCGGACTGACTCCGCTGGTCACGGAGACCTCGGACTTCTACCGCATCGACACAGCGCTCTTCTCGCCGTCGATCGACGCGGGAACGTGGATGCTGCGCGTCCACGGCATGGTCGAGAACGAGTTCACGATCACCATGGCCGAAATCCTCGACCTCCCTCTGCAGGAGCACTATGTGACCCTGACCTGCGTCTCGAATGAAGTCGGCGGCGACCTGGTGGGGAATGCGAAATGGCTGGGCTATCCGATTCGTGACCTTCTGGCCCGGGCGAAACCGCACTCCGGCGCAGACATGGTGCTCTCAGGCTCCGATGACGGATTCACCGCCTCCACACCGCTCGAAGTGCTCACCGACGACCGCGCGGCCCTGCTGGCCGTGGCGATGAACGGCCATGCCCTGCCCCGCGATCACGGATACCCCGCCCGGCTGGTCGTCCCGGGGCTCTACGGGTACGTCTCGGCCACGAAGTGGGTGACCGATCTCGAGGTCACCCGGTTCGCGGACAAGGAAGCGTATTGGACGACTCGCGGCTGGTCCACGCACGGACCCGTCTTGGTGGCCTCGCGTATCGATGTGCCTCGCCCCGGCGCCACCGTGGCACCCAAGAGCGGCGACCGGATCGTCACCGCAGGAATGGCCTGGGCGCAGCACACGGGCATCGCGAAGGTGCAGGTGCGCATCGACAACGGGGACTGGGCGGAAGCGGAACTCAGCGAGGAGCTCACCGCAGATACGTGGCGACAATGGCGATGCGAGCACACGGGACTGAGCTCCGGCACGCACACGGTCGCCGTGCGCGCGATCGACCAGGCAGGCAACGTGCAGACCTCGGAGCGCCGACCGCCTATTCCGGGTGCGGCGACGGGGCTTCACGAGCGCCAGTTCACCGTCGAGTGAGGCGGCACTGCGGAACGGACAGGCAGTACGGACCGACAGCCCGGTCATGCGGTTCGGGCGGTTCCCACCATGCGAACCCGGCGCGGCAGTCTCAGGCTTCTCGCGATAAGTTGTAAGCTCACTCACAGCATCAGTATCCCCGCATCACAACGAGGTGGTCTACGTGTTCGGTCTCCCGACGGCGACGGTCGTCATCATTGCCGGCATTCCTGCGATCTGGGTGATCTACACCCTCGTATTCGTCTTCCTCTCCCGCGGCTGGAGGGCCGAAGACGTGGCCGAGGACCAGAGCCTGGCGTCAAGCGCGAGCGGAGCGGGCGGACGAGATGGTGGGGCCGCCTCGGCGAAGGGGAACGGGGGAGCGGCATGAATATCGAAACCTGGTTCCTGCTCATCTACTTCGCCGCCATGGCCGGGATCGGTGTGTGGACGCTCAAGGTCGGCTCGAAGGGCAGCGAGGGCTATCTGCTCGGCGGACGCAGCCTGGGTGCTGCGGTCACTGCTCTGCGTCTGCAGTCATCGTCGATGTCCGGGTACATGTTCCTCGGTGCGGGTTCGTTGGCCTATACGAAGGGCTACTTCTCACTCTGGTACGCGATGGGCGACATCGGCGGCGGTGTCCTCAATCTCTCGATCCTCGGCCGGCGGATGCGCAAGCTCTCTCAGATCCTCGGGTCGCTGACGTCGATCGAATACCTCGAACATCGGTATCCGTCGAAGTGGATCCGCGCGATCGCCGCACCGGTCGCCGTGTTCTGCATCTTCTTCTATGTGATGAGTCAGTTCATCGCCGGCGGACGCGGGCTCGAGATGGTCACCGGCATCCCGTACACGTGGGCGCTGCTCATCGCTGTCGGCGTCATCGTCTTCTACACCTTCCTCGGCGGCTACCTCGCCGTGGCCTACACCGACTTCGTGCAGGCGATCATCATGCTCATCGGCATGGTGTGGATCCTCATCGCCTGCCTGCAGGCGGTGGGCGGATGGACGGCCGGCAACGAGGCGGTCGGGCAGATCAACCCGAACCTGCTGACCATGTGGGGACCGGACGGCATCGAATCCGTCCAATGGGGAGTCATCGTCGGTGCTGTCCTCGTCTTCTCCATCGGCTATATGGGCTGGCCGCACGTCAACGTCAGCCATATGGCGATGAAGCGGCCGTCGGTGGCCAGGCGTGCCAGCCTCTACGCGACAGGCTTCAACCTGCTGTTCATCCCTGCTCCCTACATCGTCGGCATCATGGCGCTCATCCTGCTGCCGACCCTGGACAACCCGGAACTTGCGGTCTTCGAAGTCGCCGACACGGTGCTGCCGGACTTCGCCGTGGGCATCGTCATGGCCGGAATCATGGCTGCGATCATGTCCACCGCCGACGCTCTGCTGCTGCAGTCGGGCACGATCGCCAGCCAGGATCTGTTCCAACGCTTCGTCAAGAAGGACATGTCCGACCAGCAGTCCGTGTGGGTGTCGCGGTTCACCGTCCTCGTGCTCGCGGTCATCGGCTACCTCGTCGCAGTGAACGATCCTCCCGCGGTCGCCGAGGTGGTCATCTTCTCCACCACGGTGCTCGGTGCCGCGTTCGTTCCCGTCTACATCGCCGCGGCCTGGTGGAAGAAGGCGAACGTGCCCGGTGCGATCGCCTCGATGATCTTGGGCACCGTATCCTCCGTCGTATGGCAGCTGACCGGACTCGTCGACGCCACCAGAGTCGACCCGATGGGAATCGGCATCGTCTGCTCGACATTGGCTCTCATCCTCGTCTCCCTGGCCACCCAGCGGTCGCATCCGGTGCCTGGCCACGTTCTCGAGGCAATGCAAGAGACCGACAAGATCGGTGCGATTCCCGCCCACATGCTCACCGGACAGAACGATTCCCTGGCCGGTCAGGTTCCGAAGGACGCTTGAGATGAGTGCCGAGATCGGAACCGGGCACTCGCTTCGCCCGGACCTGCAGGTCGAGGACCCGATGCGGATGGAACCGCTTGTCACCGCCGCCGAGGCGCTCGCCGTCTTCCAGCGCAAGCTCCCGGGCGCGCTCGCCGAGGTCAGGCAGACGCATCATCCTTTCTGGTGGGCCGCGCTCGATGTGCGCATTCGCGGGCTCTTCCGCCGGGATGCGTCCGGACCGGGGCAGCGGATGGATGTGCTCGTCAATGCTGTGTCCGGACGGGGCATGATCGCCGACTTCACCCCACGCGGGGCCACTGCGGGATCATCGGAGTGGTTGAGTCGGTTCGGCGAGCAGTCGGGACCGCTGCCGGCTCGGAGAGAGGCGGAGCGGACCGCACGATCATTGGCGCGTGCGAAGGTCGTCAAGACGGTCAAGCTCGGAATGGGCATCGAGGTCACTCCCGCAGGCGGTCTGCGCGGAGTGCTCAAACCCAACTGGATCGTCACCGGTGGGAACGCGAAACATTCGGCGACGATTCTCGTCGACGGTCTCGACGGGTCTCACTACATCGTGCGGGTGGACAAGGCCGGACAGAGCTGAGGGCTCAGCTGAGGTCGTGCGGGTGTGGTGGGGTGCCGGGGTGCTCAGCCCCAGTTCTTCGCGTCCGAGATGCAGAACGGGTGACCGGCGGGATCGAGGAGAACGACCCAGGTCTCGCCCGGCTGCGGTTCGGCTCGGGTGGCACCGAGTTCGACGCAGCGATCGGCCGCCGCCTGGATGTCGTCGGCGGCGAGGTCGAGGTGGAACTGCTTGTGTCCGTCGTCGGGCCAGCTCGGCCGCTGATAGTCCGGGATCGTGCCGATGCCCAGGGCATGGCTGGGGCCGGTGAGCATCGCATAGTTCTCGTCCGAATAGGCGATGGGCCAGCCGAGGACGGAGGAGTAGAACTCTCCGAGCGTCTGCGTCCGTTCGTCAAACGCTATTGGGCTGTCGAATGGGACCTGCCGGACGGTGAGAGCTGTCAGACGGCGACCCTGTCCGAACCGACCATCCATCTGAGTTTCGAGTTCGGCAGCAGCCGACGTGCCCATGTCGATGGCCCCGGAGCGTGGGTGACCGGCCCGGTCACCAAACGACGTTTCGACGTGGGAATCTTCGGACGCGGCGCAGTCTTCGGGGTGAACTTCCAGCCGGGTGCGACACTGGCCTTCTCCGACCAGAAGCCTGCGAGCATCCGTGATTCGACGGTCCCCGCCGCGCTGTGGTTTCCGCGGTTGGAGGCCGACCTCGGCCTGGCCGAGTTGTTTTCGCAGTCGCAGCAGCCGTCACAGAACGCCGGGATGCCGGAGCTGGGCGAATTGGCTGCGTCGGTGGAGAGTTGGCTGCTGTCCTGGAGACCGCAGATGACCTCGTCGTTCGAGCGATTGAAGCGGGTTCTCGACATCCTTGACGACCCCGAGGTCGTGAGTCTGAAGATCCTCGCGGAGAGAACCGATATCGGTGAGCGCACTCTGCAGCGCATGTTCGCCAACTTCTGCGGGGTCGGAGTGAAGAAGGTTCTGGCTCGAGCACGTGTCATCGATGCGGTCGGTGCGATCGATCGCGGTTGGGACGGGACTCTGGCCGACCTCGGTGCGCAATTCGGATGGTTCGATCAATCGCACTTCAGCACGGACTTTGTGCGCGTCACCGGCTTCAGCCCCGCCGAGTACGCACAGCGGAAATCCGCGCGGGTCACTCGAAACTGAAGTCGGACGTGAGCATAGTACGGCCCAAGTGCAGTCAGCGCTGGCAGCGGTGAGATTCGGTTCAGCGCGGTGACTGGTCGAAGGTGCTTCTGATCAGCTGTTCGCCGTTGCTGATGGTCTGACGGCCCAGCGCAAACCCGTGCTGGATAGCGTGTCCCTCGTCGACGAACAGCAGATCGGCATCGCAGCCTGCACGGATGCGTCCCTTGCGCGGAAGCTTCAGGGCATCGGCGGTGTTGGCGGTGACGAACGAGAGGACCTGTGACAGAGACAGGCCGCTGTCATCAGCACATGCCCACACCTGCTCGAACAGAGTCGACTGGTCGGCCACCTGCAGTTCCGTCAGGCGTCCCTGTGCATCGAATTTCGGCAGGCTTCCGTTGGCGTCCGATGACAGGGTAAGCCGATCGAGACTGCCGCCGGATTCGACGTACTTCTGCATTGCCTGGGCAGTGGATGCTCCGGCCGTCATGTCGACATAGGCTCCTTTGGCTGCGAGGCCGACCGCCTCGGCGATGAGTTCGACATCTCGGGTGATGTGGGTGGCATACACGGCGGGCGGAGCGATCGGATAGTCGTCGAGGAGGCGGTGAAGCGGCGCGAGGCGGGTCGAATGCGATCCGACATGGAAGTGAGTGACGCCGGCTTTTCCGCTGAGCAGTCCGCCGACATGGCATTGGCTGACGATGTCGGCGAGTTGCTCGATCGTCGGTTGGAACGACCGCCGTTCGGAGATGGCGATCTCTCCGGCTCCGATCACTTTGTCGAAGAGGACGATGTCGTCGGCGACGGAACCGGTGATGGTTCGTGCGGGAAGCTGGTAGCTGCCGGTGTAGACGAACGTCGTGATCCCCTCTTCTTCGAGGCCGCGAGCCTTGGCGATGAGGCCGCTGTGCGATCGGGTGATGGAATCGGTGCCGAGGCATCCGACGACGGTGGTCACGCCTGCGCTGATGATGTCGGCGACGTCGATCTCGGGTGTGCGAGTCGCATACCCGCCTTCGCCGCCGCCTCCGGTGATGTGCACATGGGGGTCGATGAAGCCGGGCACGGCGGTCAGCCCGGTGGCGTCAATGACTGCCGAACCCGGCAGCTGCGCGACGGTCCGGCTGTCCACCTCGCCGAGATGGGCGATGAGTGAGCCCTCCACGAGGATGTCGCAGACCCCGAGCGGTTCGGGTGCGAAGATCTCCGCCCCGCGGATCAGAATGACCATGGCTTATCCGTCCTTTCGACGCCGTTTCGCGTCCGGTCTCGGCCCAGTCTCGGATCGGCCAGGTCGGTCAGTTGCCGCCGGGGATGATTCCCTTACCATCGACCTTGGGGATGGCGGCCAGCAGCTTCTTCGTGTACGGGTGCTGCGGTTCATTCCAGATCTGGTCGGTCGGAGCGACTTCGACGATGCGGCCGGCTTCCATTACTGCGACCCTGTCAGCGATGTCGCGGACAACCGAGAGATCGTGGCTGATGAAGATCATCGAGGCACCGGAGTTGATGGCGAGGTCGCGCATCATGCGAGCGATCCGTGCCTGGAGGAACGCATCGAGTGACGCAATGGGTTCATCCCCGACGAGCACTTTCGGACCTGCGGCCAGAGCACGAGCGATTGCGATGCGCTGCCTCTGTCCGCCGGAGAACGAATGCGAGTAGCGCTGTGCTGAGTCGGACGGCAAGTCGACGGCTTCCAGCAGCGATTCGACGCTCCACGTGCCGTGAGGATTGAGCGCCAGCGCATCGTCGAGCTGGTCACGGATACGCCTGCGCGGATTGAGAGACGCGTAAGGATTCTGGAAGACCATCTGAATGCCGAGCAGTTCCTTCGCTCTCTTCTTCAGACCTAGTGCTCTGACCGGTGTGCCGTCGAAGGTGATGGAGCCGCTCGCAGGTTTTTCCAATCCGCAGATGAGTTTGGCCAGTGTCGACTTTCCGCAGCCGGATTCGCCGACGAGTCCGAGCACGTCCGATCGACCCAGTTCCAAAGACACTCCGTTTACTGCCCGGAAGCGACCTCCGCCGTCGAGTTTGTATTCGCACGCAACGGAATCGAGTGACAACAGAGGTGCATCTGCTGCGGAGGAGCGACCGGCGGTGGCGGTTGGAGCTTGGTCGATCGATGTCACGGGGAGACCTCCGCACCTGGCAGGGATTCGATGAGAGAGCGCGTGTACTCGTGTCTGGGTGCGGTGATGATGGCCTCCCGTTCGCCGGTTTCGACGACGACGCCGTTCTTCATTACGACGATGGTGTCCGCGACCGAGGACAGCACCCCGAAATCGTGGGTGACCAGGAGCACAGCGAGGTCGAGGTCGTCGCAGAGTTCGCGCAGTAGTCGGAGGATGCCTGCCTGAACGGTGACATCGAGTGCTGTAGTCGGTTCGTCGGCGATGAGGACCTTCGGGTCGCAGATGATCGCTGAGGCGAAAGCAATACGCTGCAGCTGTCCGCCAGAGAACTGGTGGGGGTATTTCTTCACCGCTTCTTCCGGGTGCGGAACTCTGGTTCGGCCGAGGATCGCGATGGCTTTGGCCAGGGCAGCTCTCTTCGATGCCTTCTGGTGATGTCGAAGGTGATCGGTGATCTGGTCGCCGACGGTGAGCATGGGATGGAATGCTGAGGCCGGATCCTGGAAGACCATCGACAGCTGCACTCCGCGCAGGCGATTGTGCTGTTTGGCAGGCATTCCCACCAGTTCGACTCCATCAAAGTCGATGCTTCCGCTCAGCTCCGCGCCTGTGGGGGAGAGCCCCATGATCGCCAAGCCGGTCTGGGTCTTGCCGGACCCAGATGCACCCGCGACTCCGGTGATGCGACCTGCTTCGAGGTCGAAGGAGACATCATCGAGAATATGAGTGGTCTTCTTCCCCGAGGTGACCAAGAGATTGAGGTCTTTGATGCTGATCATGCTCATGAGGTAGTCTCACCGACTTCCTGGGAGGTATGCGGGTCGAGAGTATCGCGCAGACTGTCGCCGATGAAGTTGAATGCCATGACAATGGTGAGGATGCAGAGTCCGGGGAAGAACGCGATCCACCAGGCCGCGAACTGAGAGACTCCTTCGCTGATCATCGCGCCCCAGTCCGGCGTCGGCGGAACGGCGCCGAGAGACAGGAACGACAGACCGGCCATCGTGAGGATCGCCGAACCGACATCGAGGGTGGCGAGCACAACGACCGGGGAGATGACGTTCGGTGCGATTTCGCGGGCCAGTGATCGGCCCGCACTGAATCCGAGCAGGCGTCCGGCGATGACGTACTCGCTGCCGCGCGCCGTCATCACCAGCGACCTGGTGACACGGGCGTAGGACGGCCATGAGACGAGCAGGATCGCAATGATCGCGTTTTTCAGCCCCGGTCCGAGGGCGGCTGCGATGACCATGGCGAGGATGATGGTGGGGAAAGCGAACACGAGGTCGGCGATGCGCATGATGATCTCGTCGACGGCCCGACCGAAGTATCCGGCGATAGCGCCGAGCACCGAGCCCAGCAGTGCAGAACAGATGACGACGAACACCGCGGCGGGCAAGGTGGTGCGGGCGGCGACGAGGATGCGGGAGAGCACGTCTCGGCCCAGGGTGTCGGTGCCGAGCAGATTCTCACCGTTGGGAGCCGACAACCGGGAGAAGTTCTGCGCCAGAGGATCGAACGGTGCCAGCAGCGGTGCGAAGATCGCCACGATCAGCCAGATCACGAGGATCCCGGCCCCGACGAACCCCAGCGGAGTGCGCAGCGCCTTCGGGAAGCGGATCTGCCACCTCTTCAGTCCGGGGACGACGGGATCGTGGTGGGCCGCCTCGGCGATGGGGGCATTGGTGGGCTGTTTCGGGGTGCCGATGTTCATCTCACCCTCACTCTCGGATCCACGAAGCCGTAGATCAGGTCGACGATGAAGTTCACGAGGATGTAGACGATGCCGATGACAAGGCCCACACCCATGATGACGGGCAGGTCCAGTGTGGTTGCCCCACGGTAGGCATACTGGCCGAGTCCGTTCCAGGCGAAGACGGTCTCGGTCAGCACCGCACCGGAGAGCAGGGAGCCGAAGGCCAGGCCGACGACGGTGATGATCGGGACCAAGGCGCCTCGGAAGATGTATTTGAAGACCACTGTCCTTGCCGGCAGGCCCTTCGCTTTGGCCGCGGTGACGTAGTCGAGTCTGATGATGTCGAGGACGCTCGAGCGGCTGAATCGAGTGAGCAGACCGACGGTGAAGAGAGCGAGAACGCATGATGGCAGAACGAGGTGGCCGAGGGCGTTGGAGAATGTCGCCATCTGACCGGCCAGCAGAGAATCGACAGTGTAGAGGCCTGTCACTTTAGGTGGCGGAGTGATCCACGGGTCGAGCCGTCCGGCGCCGGGAACGACTCGAAGCTTGAAGAAGAACACGAAGTAGGCGACGGTGGCGATCCAGAACGTCGGCGCCGAGATGCCGATGAGGCTGAGGGTGCGGATCGCGTGGTCGACGAGGCTGTTCTGTTTGAGGGCGCTGAGCAGTCCGAGGAGAAGTCCGAGGATGACGGAGATGAGAATCGCTCCGATGCCGAGCTCGATCGAGGCGGGGAAGACCTGACCGATCGAGGCGAGCACGGGCGTGCGCGTCTGGTTGGAGACTCCCAGATCTCCTTGGAGCAGATTGCCAAGGTAGGTGAAGTACTGGACGAGGAGCGGCTGGTCGAGGCCGAGCTTTTCCCGCGTCTGCGCGACGATCTCCGGATCAGCTGCCGCCCGGTCGCCGAGGATGGCGGCGACCGGGTCAGTGGGCACGAGGTTGGTGAGCAGGAACGTCACCACGGTCACGCCCCAGACCAGAATGACCGAGATACCGATCCGGATGAGGATGAATCGGAGGAGCGGGTGGAGCTTCGGCGGTTTGATCCGCTGCGCCGCGTCCGCTTCACCAGAGGCGGACGCGGCAGGAGCATCGTGCGGCGCTGTGGTGGCTTCCGCCATCCTCACTCTGCCTTTGCGAAGTCGAAGGAGACGTCGGCGTTGGATACGAAATTCGTAATGCTCGAACCGACGGCGACGGTGCTGACCGGCTGGACGAGCGGGATCCACACCGCGGTGTCGGTAGTCGCATTGAACAGCTTCGCGTAGGCGGCATCTCGCGCATCACCCTTCGCTTTGGCCGCTTCGTCCGCAAGTTTCTCCAGCTTCGGGTCGTCATTCCAGTTCACGCGTTCGGCAACGCTGCCGCCGGGAATGAAGACGTTGTAGTTCGTCGGATCAGGGAAGTCCGCACCCCAGGTCCCGATGCCCATCGGCTGCTTGGCCGAGCGGAAGCCGTCGAGCTGAGTTGAGCTCGGCGCCGGTTTGAGATCGAGGTTGATATCGGCTTCCTTCAGCTGCGCCTGCAGTGTCTCGGCGAGCTGCGCGAGATCGACACCGTTGACGGCTTGATCACTCGAGTAGTGGAAGGGGACCTTCTCTCCGTCGTAGCCGGCCTTCTTCAGCAGCTTCTTCGCCTTTGCGAGGTCGCGTTTCGGGGCTTCGTCCTTTGCGACGGCGCCGACGAACTCGTTGGGTACGAGGCTGGCCATTCGCTGCGATCCCTTCCCAGCGAGGTCGATGAGTTTGTCGTAGTCGATCGCCGCCATGACAGCCTTGCGGAAATTCGGGTCTGCTGCAGGTCCGCCGATCTTCTCATCCGTGTTGTTGAAGATGTAGAGGCTGCGAGTCGAGGGCAGACTGGAGATCTTGCCCATCGATTCATCGATCTGCTTCGCCTGATCAGAGTTGAGGTCGAAAGCGACCTGCGCCTGACCTGACTGGATATCGGTCAGCTGGGTCTCGGCAGAGACATTGCGCAACACCACGCGCTTGTACTTCGGTTCGGGACCGTTGTAGTGCTCATTCGCTGTCAGCACGACCTGGCTGTCTGCGTCGTACTTCTCCACTTTGTACGGTCCGGAGCCCTGCGAGTTCTCATTGAGGAACTGTTCGGCGCCGTCATTCTCATCAGTAGTTCCCTCGTTCTTCTTGACGACCTTCGAGTTGACGATGCCGATCGAGGAGTTGGGGAGGATGTAGGGCAGTGCCGGGTTGGGTTCTGAGCTGGTGAGCGAGACCGTCTTGTCGTCGACCTTCTTGACCTTGACTCCGTCGAGGAAGAATGAGGGATTGCCTTTGATGCCCTGAAGACGCTTGAAGGAGAAGACGATGTCATCGGCTGTGACGGGATCGCCGTTGGAGAATTTCGCGTCCTCGTCCTTGAGGGTCAGCGTCATCTCCTTGTTGTCCTCGGACATCTCGTACGAGCAGAGGCCGTCGGTCGGCTTGGTGAGGTCGCCGTCCTCGAACTCGAGGGCCGTCTGGTAGATGGCGTTGTCGATCGTCGACCCGGTGAACTCGAATTGTCGATGGGGGTCGATCGTCTTGAGGTTGAAGGCCGTCTCGGCCACGATCGTGTCGCCGGCACCGCCGGCTTCGTCGGAGCCGCTGCCGCAGGCAGCGAGTCCGGCAGTCAGTGCGAGGGTGGAGCAGATTGCGACGAGATTGCGGGACAGGCGCCTCATGTGTGATCTCCCTAACAGTAAGTGTTGTGAGTCACATTAGAGTTGAAATGCCCACCATGCAATTCAACCTGCCACAAAGATGGCTGAATTCCATTGTGCATTTCCGCCAACGTCCCGGGCCGCGAAATAAGGTCTCAGATCTGCGGCTTCCGAAGGTGGCTGATCTCCGCGCCCGACGCGGGCCATGTGCGCAACGGAAGTCCGCGCGGGTCACGCGAGGCTGACCGGGGATAGGCCGAGCGCCTCATCGGTCGTGGCGTGGGAACGAGCGACCGTTTCGGCGGTCCAGTCGGTGCGATCGAGGTCGGGGACCGCCTCGGCGATCTGGGACTTCCAGGTGCCGTGCCATTGGGCAGGGAAAGCCTGCTTGAGCAGATCGACCATGATCGGCACCGCCGTCGATGCTCCGGGGGAGGCTCCGAGCAGACCCGCGATCGAGCCGTCAGCGGAGACGACGAGTTCGGTGCCCTGCTGCAGGACGCCGATCTTCTTCCGATCCGGTTTGACCAGCTGGGCCCTCTGCCCGGCCGGCAGCAGGGTCCACTCGTTGCGTCGGGCCAGCGGCAGATAGCGTCGTAGCTGCGCGAACTTCCGCGATGGGCTGGCCGCAAGCTCCTTGACGAGGAACGACACGAGGCTGAGGTTCTGCAGACCGGCCGCCGCAATGACGTGCAGGTTGCCCGGCCGGACGGTCGTGAAGAAATCCGAGAGGCGACCGTGCTTGAGCAGCTTCCGCCGCCGCCCTCGGCATACCCCAGTCCACGATGAGCCGACGCATCCACGCCCTCGAAAGCCACCTCGGCGTGCCGTTGACCGTCCCGCGCGGACGCGCCATCGGTCTGACGACGGCGGCACTGGATCTCGTGGCCGCGGTGCGTGCCCCGCTGACGGAGATCGATGCGGCGCTGGTCGATCTCGCCGAGGCGGCCGACCCCGAGCACGGAACGATCCGGTTCGGATTTCCGCTGACGATGGGTGCCGGTGAGGTACCCGATCTGCTCGCGGCGTTCAATCGTGCTCATCCCGGCATCCGACTCGATCTCAAACAGGCCCACGGTGCCGAGCTCGTCGCTGATCTGCAGAGAGGCACCCTTGATCTGGCGATCATCATTCCGCCTCCGGCCGAGGTCAACCACGAGGTGCTCGCGCGGCAGACGATCATCGCGGCCCTGCCCGGTGTGCACCCGTTGGCAGGCGTTCGCAGCATCACCCTGGAGCGGCTGGCCGACGAGGAATTCATTGCCTCTCCTGCGAGCTACAATCTGCGGGCGCTGACCGACCGGTGGTGTCGGGCGAGCGGATTCGATCCGGAGGTGAAGATCGAGGTCACCGAGTTCTCGACGATCCGCGAATTCGTCGGCCGCGGAATGGGTGTGGCGCTGATTCCGCCCGCGGTGCGTCCGGTCGACGGAATCACCGAGGTGGCCCTGGACGGGGCCGAATACGTGCGTGAGATCGCGCTGTGTTCGGCTGTGCGTCGGCCCGGCCGCGTCGTCGAGCGCCTGCGCGATTTCATCCGCGAGCACGCGGCCGCGTGGGCAATTGAGGGCTGATGCTCAGGCGCGGGTGCGTGCAAGCAGGTAGACGAAGTACGGGGCGCCGATGAGGGCGACGATGAGACCGGCCGGGATCTGCGCCGGAGCGGTGACCGTGCGCCCCACGGCGTCGGCGACGACGAGGCCCACGGATCCGAGCAGCATCGCCGTGGGCACGACCCGGATATGACGGGCGCCGACCAGAGCGCGGGCAGCGTGCGGGGCGACGAGACCGATGAATCCGACGACGCCGACAGCCGATACGCTCACCGCTGCGAGCACGGCAGCGGTGATGAGCACCGCCAGGCGCACCGGTTCACGCGGAACTCCGACCAGCCGTGGGGTGTCATCATCAAGGGCGAGCAGGTCGAGCTCGCGCGTCCACACGAACGCCAACGGTACGGCGACGAGCAGGGTGAGGGCGACCGGTCCGATGTCGGCCCACGTCCGTCCGTACGTCGATCCGGACAGCCACGTGAAGAGGGCAGGCGTGTCCCAGGGATTCGCACGGACGAGGAACAGTGTGGTCAGCGCGGTGAAACCGAACCACAGGCCGATGCCGATGAGGACGAGACGATCCGTATTCATCCCGCCCCGCCACGACAGCCCGTAGACGACGGCGAAGGCGGCCAGGGCGCCGACGATGCCGACTGCGGAGACGAGACCGACCCCGGCGCCGGGGATGAGGGTGACGACGATGACGGCTCCCAGTCCGGCTCCACCGGTGATGCCGAGCAGGCCGGGCTCTGCCAGAGGGTTGCGTGCACTGGCTTGGACGAGGGTGCCGGAGAGTCCGAGCGCAGCACCGGCCGCCAGGGCAGCCGCGACCCGTGGCGCCCGGGAATCGAAGGCAAAGTCGATGACGGGTGCCGCCCGGTCCTGGAACCACAGCAGCATATCGCCGAGGAGGTAGAACCGTTCCCCGGTGAGCAGACCAATCACGGCGACGGCGACGAGAACGACGGCGCCGGTGACGATGACGAGGCCGGCCCGTCGAGGACCGACCACCGTCGAATTCGCCGCCGAGGTGGTCGCCGCCTTTGATGCCGTGCGCATCGACCGCGCCAGCAGGACGAGGACGAGCGCCCCGAGCACGGTCGTCGTCACACCCGACGGCAGGGTGATCGCCTCGGTGGCGCCGACGATGGCGCGCAGCAGGGCGTCGGCGACGATGACGATGATCGCGCCGATGAGACCGGCGGCCGGAAAGAGCACGGCATGACGGCCGAGGCCCGGTATCACGCGGGCCAACAGCCGCGCGATGACCGGAGCGCAGAGACCGACGAAGCCGATCGGCCCGGCCAGGGTCACCGCAGTGGCGGTGAGCATGACGGCCAGCAGGATCCCGATGGCCCGGGTCGACCTGACCGGAACTCCGAGCACCGAGGCGGCATCATCACCGAGACCGAGCAGATCCAGCCGCCTCGACAGCAGAATCGCGGCGCCGGCGATGACGGCGATGACCGGAATGCTGCGCAGGGCCGCAGTGCCGTCGAGCTGGTTGAGAGTGCCCGAGCCCCAGGAGAAGAGACTCGTCGTCTCTTCGGCGAAGAGGATGAGCAGAGTCGAAGTCCCCGCCTGCAGCGCCATCGCCGTGGCCGTGCCCGCCAGCACGAGCCGAGTCGTCGAGGCACCTGCGCCTCCAGCCAGGCCGAGGACCAGGGCTGCGGCGAGCAGACCGCCGAGGAAGGCGACCCCGCCCGAGGCCCAGAGCGGAATCGCAATGCCGAAGGCGGTGACCACGGTGACGGCGAAGTACGCACCGCCGGTGACCGCCAGCGTGTCCGGCGAGGCCAAAGGGTTGCGTGCCAGCGACTGGAACAGGGCGCCGGCAACGCCCAAGGCGATCCCGACGAGGATGCCCGCCCCCACGCGCGGCAGCCGCGATCCCAGCAGGATGTCACGGGCACTGGGACCATCTTCGGCGGGGGAGAGCGTACCGGTCGCGGCCGTGAACAGCTCTGGGACACCGATCTCCGAGGTCCCCTGCGTGACATGCCATGCGGAGACGATGAGGAGGACGGCGACGAGTCCGAGGAGAGCGGCGAACGTCGACAGGACGCCGACGAGACCTCGACCGCGGACGGCAACCTCGGTCGGTTCCGGTGCCGAGGTCGTCTGCTGGGAGGCGCTCGGGCGGGTCAGGGGAGAGGCCACGGTCTACTTGGTCAGTGCGTCGACGTATGCGTCGAGGGCCTGTTCGGACGACTTCGGTCCGCCGAAGGTCCAGATCCCTGCGGGGAAGGCCGTGGTTCGGTCGTCCTTGACGGCGGGGATGTTCGCCCAGATGTCGTTCTTCTTCAGCAGCTCCACATAGTCCTCGGACTCGGGGTCCTCGGTCCCGGTGTAGAAGAAGTTCGCGTCACCGACCTTCGAGATGCCTTCGATATCGGTCTGGCCGAGCCCGTACGCGGGGTCGACCTCACCGGTCCACGCGTTCTTCAAGCCCGACTCCTCACCGAGTTCGCCGATAAGCGATCCCTGACCGAAGGGGCGCAGCGCCACATTCGAACCATTGACCCAGCCGTCGAAGTAGACGAATTCGGTGGTCGCCGGGTCCGCCTCGGCGATGGCCTTCTTCGAGTCGTCGAGCTTCGCATCGAAGTCGCCCAAGACGGTTTCGGCGCGTTCGGTGCGACCGGTCGCCTCGGCGACGGTGGTGAACGTGTCCTTCATGTACTTGACGGGATCCTTGCCGTCGGCGCCGGCCATCGCCATCACGGGGATTCCCTGGTCCTCGAGCTGACCGACGATCTTGTCCTTGCGGTTCGTCGTTTCGATGATGACGAGATCCGGATCGGCCGACAGGATCGACTCGACATTGGGTTCCTGGCGCGTGCCGACGTCGGTGGTGGAGTCGGGCAGCTTCTCTGCTGTGTCCCAGGTGGTGAAGCCCTTCGCGTCCGCGACGGCGGCGGGGTCGACGCAGAGGGAGAGGAGATCCTCGGTGTACTGCCATTCGAGCGAGACGACCTTCGCCGCCGGCTTGTCCAGTTCGATCTCGTGACCGGTGTCGTCGGTGACCGTGACCGGATCCGCCGAGGTGGTGCTCGAGTCGTCCGCGCATGAGGCCGAGGTCTGTGACTTCGCATCGGCGGGAGCGTCGGTGTCGGTCGTCCCGCACCCAGTCAGGGCGAGTGCGCAGACCGCCGTCGCCGCTGCGAAGGCGGCGAACGAGGTGCGCGACAGAGGAGTTGTGGTCATGGTCTTCTTTCTGTGGGCCGATCAGCGATCGGGTCTGGGGTGGTGCGATATCGGAGTGTGTACGTCAGAAAGTGCGGTGGGGGCGCTCAGAGGGCTGCGGCCGGGCGGCGGGTCCGTCGGTGGAGAGCCTCGACCCGGACCAATCCGGTGTCGGCATCGATGCGTGTTGCGATGGGCAGTCCGTAGACTTCGCTGAGCGTCTCGGCGGTGAAGACGTCCTCGCAGGTGCCGACCGAGCGGATGCGGCCCTGCTCGAGCAGGACCACGTGGTCAGCGACGGTGGCGGCATGGTCGAGGTCATGGAGGACGACGCCGACGGCGATGTCGTGGTCGTCGGCGAGTTCGCGCATGAGGTCGAGGATCTCTGCCTGGTAGCGCAGGTCAAGATGGTTCGTCGGTTCGTCGAGCAGGAGCACACCGGTGTCCTGAGCCAAGCAGGTCGCCAACCAGACGCGTTGGAGTTCGCCGCCGGAGAGCTGGTCGACCGGGCGGTCGGCCATCGTCATGGTGCCGGTGAGCAAGAGAGCGCGATCGATGGCAGCGCGATCGGCGTCGGTGAGCCCGGCGAAGCGCTTGCGGTGCGGGTGGCGGCCGAAGGTGACGATCTCACGGACGCTCAGTCCCGACGGGTGCGGGCGCGACTGGGACAGCAGGGTGACGAACCGGGCGAATTCTCTGGCCGTGAGAGTGCCTGCCGGAGTGTCGGCATCAGCCTCGGTGATGACGACATTCCCCGAGGCGATCGGGTGCAGCCGGGCCAGCGTCCGCAGGACGGTTGACTTGCCCGACCCATTTGGTCCGAGCAGGGCGGTCACCCGTCCCGGGACGATCGTCAGGCTCACGTCGTGGACGACCTCGGTGCGGTCGTAGCCCAGGCTGAGCCCGGTGGCAGTCAGTGCAATCGCGTTCACAAATGCTTAGCCTAACCTAAGTTTCAATCTCAGGGCAGATATGTGGTGTAGATCACTCGCGTCAGTGGCGGCCGATAGGGTGAACCCGCGACCGTAAGATGGGACCGATCGAGGAGGAGCAGATGAGATTCATCGCTACGGGGGACTGGCAGCTGGGTATGACCGCGCACTACCTCAGTGAAGAGGCGCGCCCGAGATTCCACCGTGCCCGCCTCGACGCCGTGGCCCGCATCGGTGCGCTCGCCGCCGAGACGGACGCGGAGTTCGTCCTCGTCTGCGGAGACGTATTCGAAACGAACCAGCTCGACCGAGCCATCATCGCCCGCACCTTCGAAGTCCTCAACGCGTTCACGGTCCCTGTCGTTTTGCTTCCCGGCAATCACGACCCCTTGGACGCCGCATCGATCTACGACTCTCAGGCCTTCTCCTCGCAAGTGCCCTCCCACGTGCACGTCCTGCGCAGCAGCGATCCGTTCACCGTCGTCCCCGGGGTCGACATCGTCGGAGCCCCCTGGTTCTCCAAACATCCCCAGGGGGATCTCGTCGCCGCAGCGACGAACGACCTCGCCGAGGTGGCCGACCGTGGCATCCGCATCATCGCCGGCCACGGAGCCGTGAGCGTCCTCGACCCCGACCGGGAATCGCTGGCCACCATCGACACCGACCATCTGCAGGCTCTGCTCCGTGAGGATCGCGCCCAGTTCGTCGCGCTCGGTGACCGGCATGCGACCTTCGAAGTCGCCGACCGCATCTGGTACCCGGGAGCACCAGAGGTGACCTCCCGACGTGAGACCGATCCGGGCAATGTGCTCGTCGTCGACATCGACGCCGACACCCACCGGGCCGAGGTCGACAAGGTCCACGTGGGCACATGGGCCTTCACTGTCATCGAAGCCGACCTCAACTCACCCGAGGATGTCGCCGAGTTAGAAGAGCGGATGAATGCCGTTCCCGACAAGGACCGCACGGCGGTGTGGTTGGTCCTGCGCGGCACTCTGCCGACGGCGGCGAAGGCCCGCCTCGATGAACAGCTCGACCACTTCGCCGACCTGTTCGCACTCGTCTCACTTTGGGAGCGTCACATGGACCTGGCTGTCGTCGCCGCCGACGACGACTTCGCCGATCTCGGACTGAGCGGATACCTGCAGGAGGCCCTCGACGAGCTCTCCGCACGAGCCACAGCAGACGACGACTCCGCAGTTGCGGCCCAAGACGCACTCGGTCTGCTCTACCGATTCGCCAGGAGCGGCTCATGAGACTCCATTCCATCCGCCTCATCGACTACCGCGCCATCACCGACGCCACCGTCGACTTCAGCTCCGGAGTGACGATCGTCGAAGGCCCGAACGAGGTCGGGAAGTCATCGATCCATCAGGCCATCACCCAGCTGCGCGAGGACAAGGACAGCTCTCGCAAGGCCAGTGTCAAAGACACCCAACCGGTCGGCTCCGACGTCGGCCCGCAGGTCGAACTTCACCTGAGCACCGGGGACTACGAACTCCGCTACAGCAAACGCTGGATCAAGCAGCCCTTCACCGAGCTGAGCATCCTCAAACCCGTGCCCGAACAGCTCAGCGGCACCGAAGCACATGAGAGGTTCTTGGCGATCCTCGACGAAACCGTCGACGTCGACCTGCTCGACGCCCTCGACGTCGCGCAGGGCCACAGCCTCGACCAGGCGTCCTTGGCCGAGATCAAGGCTCTGCACGGAGCTCTGGGCGCGGCCGGGGAAGAGCTGGCCGACCACGATGTCTTCCTCGAGCGGGTCGAAACCGAATACCTGAGGTATTTCACGGCCAAGGGGAAAGAGACAGGTGAGCTGCGCAGACTCACCGAGGAACTGCCCGGCGCCGAAGCACAGCATCGCGAGCTGAAGGCTCGCAGTGCCGACATGAACGCGCTGGTCGACCGGCATGCTCGAGCAACCGAACGGTTGACGACCGGGCGCTCCCAGCTGGAATCGGCCGTGACCGAACGCGAAGACGCCGAACAGGCGGTGCAGTCCGTATCCGGGCTCAAGACCGGACTCGACCGAGCTCTCGAACGCGCAGGCGTCGCACAGAGAGAACGCCAGCGTGCCGAGGAGGCGCGAGACCGTCGCCGGGCACTCATCACCGAGGTGACTGCTGCTGAACAGGCGGTCAAGACTGCCGACGACGCGCTCGAGAAGGTCACGACCGCACAGAATGAAGAGGACTCGTCCCTCGATGAAGCGCAGAAGAGCCTCGAAGCCAGACAGGCCGAACTCGCCACCGCTCAGGAGGAGGCGAAGACCGCGGCCGCCGATCTCAATCTGACCCGCGCTCGCAGTCAGGTCGACGCTCTGCGGAAGAGGCTGACCGACATCCGCGAGCAGGAGTGCAGAGCTGCCGAAGCGAGAGCGACGATCGGGTCGATCACTGTGACCGCGAAAGACGTGGAGAAACTCGCAGGACTGATCACCGAGCTGCGCATTGCGCAGAACGCGAAGACCTCAGCTGCCGCCCGGATCATCACCCGTCGCCTCGGCGACACCACAGTGAGCATCGACGGAACCGAAGTGCCGAAGGACGTGGCCGAGGAATTCGCGGTCGTCACGGACCTGCAGATCCATATCGACTCCGTTGTCGACATCACCGTTCGCCCCGGACAGTCTCCGGCCGAACTCGACCGGGCACTCGAATCCGCACAGTCCCGTCTCGATGCCGAACTCGGCCGCCTCGGCGTGACCACCCTCGACGAAGCACGCGAACGCAGCGAAGTGCGCACCGACGCCGAGGCGGTGTTGGCCGAGGCCACATCGACTCTGCGCGTGCTCATCGGAGACGACGACCGCGACGGACTCGATGCGGCCCTCACCCGAGCCGAACACGTGGCGGGAGACGCGGCTGACACGAGCGAGCCGGCAACGTCGATCGACGACCTCGAAACCAGGGTCGAATCGTCGACGGCAGCCGTCGACGTCGCGACTGCTCAAGTCGAGACGGCCAGGACTGCACTCGACCGCATCCGTGCCGACCGGGATGAGGCACGCGTGGCCGCAGTGCGTGCGCAGTCGACGCGTGAGCAGGCGGCGACGACGCTGCAGAACCTCAGCACCCGGCTCAGCACGGACAGGGAAGCGAATTCCGATGAGTCACTCGACGAGGCTGTGACTGCAGCTGCGAAGACGCTGACGCAGTTGGAGGACGAGGCCGCGGCCGCACGCTCGAAGTATGAGGCCGCTGACCCCGAGACCCTGGAGATGCGACTGCAGAACGCCCGCCAGCTCGTTGAGAGCAAGCAGAAGCAGCAGGAGAAGGACCGGCAAGAGGTCGATCAGCTCTCTGCCCTCATCGACGATCGTGCCGCCGAAGGCATCTACGACAAGCTCAAAGCTGCAGAGCAATCCTTGGAATCTCTGCGTTCGCGGCTCTCCCGTCTGCAGCGACAGGCGAACGCGATCCGACTGCTGCGCGAGACCGTGCTCACCCATAAGGAAGAGGCTCAGCGGAGGTACGTCGCCCCGTTCAAAGAGGCGATCGAGAAGCTGGGGCGAGTGATCTTCGGGCAGGGGCTGTCGGTGGAGATCTCCGAGAATCTCGAAATCGTCTCTCGCACGCTCGACGGGCGCACCGTCGCCTTCGAGGCGCTCTCGGGCGGGACGAAGGAACAGCTGGCGCTCATCGGCCGCCTCGCCGTGGCCACGCTCGTCGACAGGGACTCCGGTGCCCCGGTCATCCTCGACGATGCCTTCGGGTTCTCCGATGAGCAGCGTCTGGCTGCGCTCAACGTCATCCTCGGCAATGTCGGGCGCAAGTCCCAGGTCATCCTGCTCACCTGTCAGCCCGACCGCTTTGCCTCCATCGGCGGGGCCGAAACCGTCAGCCTCGCCTGAGCGGGCCAGTCGGCAAGCGCGAGACGGCAAGTTCCGGACGTCTTGTGCGGGTTTCGGCCACGAATTCCCGCACAGATCGTCCGGAACTCGACCGCACAGGCACCAGGCACTCGCACAGGCACCCGCACAGCGGAAGGCTTCGCCTCCTAGAGCAGTGCGCCGAATGCGGGAGTTCGTGCACCAAACGTGATGCGCTGAGTGGGCCCGGCTTCAGTCGCCGGGAGCGGCCGCCCGCTCAGCAGCCTGCTTAGCTGCTTGGGCGGCTTCGACGGCATCGGCGCGGATGGTCCGCCGCAGGATTTTACCGGAACTCGTCTTCGGCAGCTGATCGATGAACGTCACCTGGTGCGGAGCCTTGTAGGAGGCGAGCCTCTGCCGGCAGAAGGCGATGATCTCCTCTGCGGTCGCCTCGCCGCCGGGCTGCAGCGTGACGAAGGCCGCCACATCCTCTCCCCGGTAGTCATCGGGGATGCCCACGACAGCGGCTTCCTGCACCGCCGGGTGAGTGTAGAGCACATCCTCGACCTCACGCGGCCACACCTTGAAACCCGAGGCATTGATCATGTCCTTCTTCCGGTCGACGATGAACAGCCACCCGTCCTCATTCATGAACCCGACATCGCCGGTGTGCAGCTCGCCGTTCGGGATCTGCTCGGCCGTGGCCTGTGGGTTGTTGAGGTAGCTGGAGACCACCTGAGGTCCGGAGATCGCAACTTCCCCGACGTCCCCGGGACCCACCGGTCGACCGTCATCATCGAGGATGCGGATCATCACGTCCGCCTGCGGCAGACCGCAGGCGAGGTTCCCGCTGTCCGGGTCGACCGGGGCCTGGAATCCGTGCGGAACGGTGGCCACCTGAGCGCAGGTCTCCGACAGGCCGTAGCCCTGACCGACATAGATCTCGGCACGTTGTTCGAACTTATTCACCAGCCCCTCGGGCAGCGGTGCACCGCCGGACATGAGCGATTTGAAGGAAGCGAACTTCTCGGCGCTGAAATCAGGGTGGGCCATCATCGCTGTGTAGATCGTGGCCGGGCCGGCCATGTATGCAGGCTTCTCCCGTTCGCACAGAGCGATGAGCGAACCGGGCTCGAAACGGTAGTTGAGGATGAGACGGGCGCCGCCGGCGACAGCAGCAAGGAATTGGCAGATGAATCCGGTGATGTGGAACAGCGGCGCCAGTGAGACGTAGCCGTCACCGGGGCCCAGTATCGGGTTGCGCAGGCAGTAGCGCGAATTGCTCGAGATATTCGCATGTGTGGCTGCCGCTCCCTTCGACCGCCCCGAGGTGCCGGACGTGTAGGCGATGAGCCCGAGGTCCGAAGGGGCGGGGGAGTGCGGGGTGAAGTCGGTATCGAGATTGCTCTGCACCGCGTCTGCGAATGCAAAGCGTCCCTCGGCCGGCGGCAGCTCGTCGAACCGCGGAAGCGAGTCGAACATGGCGTAGATCGCTTCGGGGCCGTCCGTCTGGAAGCTTCGGTCGTCGCTGAGCACGACAAGTGGCACGTCTGCCGTATAGTCCTTGACCCGATCGAGGTAGGCGGCCTGTGAGACGATGAGTCCCTTGACTTCGGAGTCGGAGAAGATGTGCTCGAGCTCGCCGCGGTACATGGGGTTGAGAGGGACGACGGTGCCTCCGGCCTTCCAGATCCCGTAGGTGGAGATCACGAACGCGGGGGTGTTCTGGTCATAGATGCCGACTCTGTCGCCGGGCGTGATTCCGTGAGCCGAGAGGAAGGCAGCGAAAGCCGTCGACCAGCGGTCGAACTCCGCCCAGGTCAGGGTGAATCCGTAGTAGTTGATGCCTTCCTCGTCGCCACGGGCGTCGACTGTGGCGGCCAGGTCGGCCAAGGGCGTGGAATCCGGCAGCACATAGGGCTCCTGAGCGAGATCACCCAAGGTGGTGATCCATGGGCGATCCTCAAACCAATTGTTCGTCATTGAACATCCTTTCGCAGGCGGTACCGGGCCCGCGCACACTGGTCCGGGCCCGGTGGGTTGTCACTGTATCGCGGAAGAGCCGACCTCAGCCGCGGTATTTCCTGATCTCATTGCGGGCGATGGAGCGTTTGTGCACTTCGTCCGGTCCATCTGCCAGACGCAGGGTGCGCATATGCGCCCACATCCGGGCCAGGGGGAAGTCCTCGGTGACTCCGCCGCCGCCGTGGACCTGAACGGCCCTGTCGATGACCTTCAGTGCCATCGTCGGTGCGACGACCTTGATCTCCGCGATCTCGTTCTTCGCCACTTTGTTGCCATACTTGTCCATCTTGTCCGCGGCGTGCAGGGTCAGCAGCCGAGCCTGATCGATCTCGATCCGGGACTCGGCGATCCAGTCTTGGATGTTCGCCCGATTCGACAGCTTCTCACCGAAAGTCACGCGAGATTCTGCGCGCTTGACCATGAGTTCGAGCGCCCGCTCGGCGGCTCCGATGGCACGCATGCAGTGGTGGATCCGGCCCGGGCCCAGGCGTGCCTGACTGATGGCGAAGCCTTCGCCTTCACCCTTGAGAATGTCCTTGAACGGCACGAGAACGTTCTCGAAGATGATCTCGGCATGGCCTTCCCGGTCGGCGTAGCCGTACACGGGCAGGTTGCGCACAACTGTGACTCCGGCGGCATCGATCGGCACGACGAGCATCGACTGCTGACGGTGCACCTCGGCGGTGGGATCGGTCTTGCCCATGACGATGAGCACTCGGCAGTTCGGATGCATCGCGTTCGACGCAAACCACTTGCGGCCGTTGAGCACGAATCCGTCGTCGGTGCGTTCCATGCTCATCTCGACGTTCGTCGCGTCGGAGCTGGCCACAGCCGGCTCTGTCATCGCAAACGCCGAGGCGATCTCACCCTCGAGCAGGGGCCCCAGGTACTTCTCCTTGTGCTCATCGGTGCCGAAGACCGTGAAGACCTCCATGTTTCCGGTATCCGGTGCATTGCAGTTGATCGCTTCGGGGGCGATCTCCAGGCTGCGTCCGGTGATCTCGGCCAATGGAGCGTATTCGAGGTTCGTCAGGCCGGGTCCCCATTCCGGGTGCGGGTGGAAGAGGTTCCACAGGCCCTGCCTCTTCGCTTCGGCCTTGAGGTCTTCGAGGATCTGCGGTTGTGTGTGAGGGCTGGCCGCCGCGGCCATCTGCTCGGCATAGACCGGCTCGGCCGGGTAGACGAATTCGTCCATGAACGCGTTCAGGCGCTGCTGATACTCACGTCCGCGTTCGCTGATTTCCAACACGGGGGCTCCTTGCTTCTCGATGGTTGCTGTGAGGTCTGGTCTCAGGCGAGTCTCACCCGCTGGTGGGGCTCGGTGTCACTGTTCACTGAGTCGTGCTTGGTATCGGGACATTCCGCGCAGCCAGCGGTCGTAGTCGCTGCCTTTCATCCGGTACATCTCGAGCACTTCGGGGTGCGGCAGGATGAGGAACTGCTCGTTCTCAACGGCGTCGAGAACGATGGCGGCCACCTCGGCGGGTTCCAGGACGGTCCCGGCTGAGGTCACGGCCTTCTGGGCGGCGTCGCCGGCGGGTCCGGCGTCGTCGAGCAGATTCGTGTTCACTCCCATCGGGCAGACCACTGAGGCGCGGATTCCGTCGTCGCGATAGGTCATGGCCAGCCATTCCGCGAATGCGACCGACGCATGCTTCGTCACCGAATACGCGGCCGAGCCGATCTGCGTGAGCAGTCCTGCCGCCGAAGCGGTGGCGACGAAATACCCGGAACCGGCCTCCTGCCAACGGGGGACGAGTGCCTGCGCGGCGCGGATATGGGCGCGCATGTTGACGTCGATGATCGTGTCCCAGTCGGCGTCGGATTCTCCGAGCATCGATGGACCGATGATTCCGGCATTGGCAAAGTACAGGTCGATCCCGCCGAAGCGGTCGTCGGCAGAATCGATGAGCGCACCGATTCCTTCGACCGATGACACGTCCCCTGTCCAAGCGAAGGCCGAGGTGCCGAGTAAGGCGGCGGTGTCGCCGACAGTGGGGGAGAGGTCTGCGAGAACGACTGACGCACCGCGTTCGATGAGCTCGGCGGCCAAAGCTGCGCCGATTCCACCGGCGGCCCCGGTGACCACCGCACGCATGCCGACCAGGGGCGAGGTCATGATCTCTCCAACAGGTCGAGGGCTTGGCGAGCGAGGTCTTCGACCCCGGCTCCGGCCTCGTCCGGGTCGAGATCGAGGTCGCCCATCTTGCCTGTCGCCAGTCGTGTGTAGACGCCTTCACGGATGCAGGCCAGTTTCCACATCGCGAACGCCGAGTAGTAGCTGACATCGTGGACTTCGTGCCCGCTGACTTCCTGATAGCGGTCGATGAGTTCGTCTGTGGTGGGGAAACCGTCGTCGGCGCGGGGCACCCAGATGCTGGTGTACTTTTCGGGCACCGTGAGCATGGCGACGAAATAGCCGAGGTCGGTGAGCACCTCGCCGATGGCTGTCAGCTCCCAGTCGACGACGGCGTTGATCGACCCCGACGGCGCGAAGATCATATTGTTCGGTTTGAAGTCCCCGTGTGCGATTCCCACCGGCGAGCCCGCAGGGTCGGGCATGGCCTCGCGGAGGACGTCGTGGACCTCATGGATGATCGGGGTCTCGCGCATCGCGATCTTCTCGACCTGCCCGATCCAGCGACGCAGCTGTCGGTCGATGAGTCCGCCCGGCCGGCGCAGGTCGGACAAACCGACAGCGTCGACGTCGACGGAATGGATCGCCGCCAGGGCGTCGATCATGCCGAAGGCGCAGTCGCGGCGATTCTCAGCAGGGATGGACTCCCACTCGGAGGGAGTGTTGATCGGGAACCCGGGGCAGTGATCCATGAACACGAAGGGCACGTCCAGAACCTCCGGGTCATCGACGATGTCGAGGACGGTCGGCACCGGAACGCTGCTGTCGTTGAGAGCGGCCATGATCCGGCCTTCGCGGGCGACGTTGTGAGCACTGCCGCCTTCGTGGCCGAGGGGCGGGCGGCGCAGCACCCAACGCGGACTGCTGTCGACGAGGATGGTGAACGTGAGGTTCGAGCGACCGACCGACATCACTTCGACCTCGAAGTCGCTGACCCCGAATCTCTGCTCGATCCATCTGCCGATGCTGTCCTCATCGAACCCTGCCGGTGATTGTGTCATCCTTGACCTTCCCGAGTGAACAATCGTTCAGTAGAGTTCACAGTATTCACCCCGGGCGGGAGAGTCAAGCCGTGAAAGTGATCACGGTCATAGCCGCGCGGTGTGATAGACGTGAGAAGACCGCCGCCACCGGAGCTCTAGCGCTCCGCGTGGGCCACAACGTTAGCGAGGAAACTATGAAAGCCATTCGCGTCACCGCTCTGACCGGACCCGATGATGTGGAGCATCTCGATGTGGAGCGCCCTTCGCCGGGGCCCGGGCAGGTGCTCATCAAGGTCGCATATGCCGGAGTGACGTTCCCCGAGGTGCTGCAGACCCGAGGAATGTACCAGGTCAAGCACGACCTGCCCTTCACTCTGGGTTCCGAAGCGTCTGGAACTGTCGCCGAGGCGGGGCCGGGCTCCCGCTACTCCGTCGGGGACCGCGTTGCTGCGATCACTGGGAAGGGAACCTTCGCGGAATACCTCGTCGCCGGCGACGAGGCCACCGTGGCGGTCCCGGATTCGGTTTCCCTGGCCGATGCCGCAGGCATGCCGATGAACGTGCTCACCGCTGACTTCGCACTGCGAGTGCGCGCGAATGCCCAGCCTGGCCAGAGCCTCCTCGTCCACGGAGCCGCAGGCGGTCTCGGTTCGGCCGCAGTGCAGCTGGGCCTGGCGATGGGCCTCGAGGTCATCGCCGTCGTCTCGACCGAGGCGAAGGCCGACGCGGTTCGTGAGGTCGGCGCGAAGCATGTCGTATTCGCCGACGGCTTCAAACACGCGACGAAGGAGATCTGTCCGAGCGGCGTCGACTTCGTTTTCGACCCCGTCGGCGGCGACCGATTCACCGATTCGACGCGAGTGCTCGCTCCGTTCGGTCGGCTTCTTGTTCTCGGCTTCACTGCCGGTGAGATCCCCTCGATCAAGGTCAATCGCCTGCTGCTGAAGAACATCTCCATCGACGGTGTCGCGTGGGGCGCGGCGACTGTCGGCCATCCGTCGCTCATCGACGAACAGTGGCAGGCCGTGGCCGAGTATGTGTCCGCCGGGCGTCTCAATCCGCGCATCCATGCGAGTTATCCGCTGGCGCAGGCGGCAGCAGCGATCAAGGAGCTCGAATCACGCTCCGTGATCGGCAAGGTGCTGCTCGAGATCGCCGGGGAGTGAGCCCGCCGACGAACGCACTCAACCGGGTACGGCGCGGAGGTTCCGGGGCAGGCCACCGAGGCGGGTGAGTCGTCGCACATTCGAGCGGAAATCCTTCTGCTGGCGGACCGTTGCGGTGCTCCGCCCCCTAGACTGGACCGTTGCGATTCCAGACGGAACGAGCATCGACACCCAACAGCCCCGCACCCGACGGCAGAGTCAGCGGGGCACGGAAGGCAGCGCCACCCATGAGCAAGACGAGCACCCGTACGGCAACCGCCGATCAGGCGGCTGAGCCGCCTCCTGCGACAGACGACCCCAGCCATATCGGCCCCCGCCGCCTCGACCGGCCCGTGGCCGGGGCGAGCGTGGGGATCCTCGCGAGCTTCGTCGCCCTCGCTCTCATCGTCCCTGATCGGATGTCGGGCTGGGTGGGGGCCGGGTTCGCCGCCTGCGCCGAGATCTTCGGCATGTACTGGCAGATCCTGCTGCTGGCCACATTCCTCATCGCACTCGTCCTCGTCTTCACCCCCTGGGCGAAGGCCAGATTGGGCAATCAGGCACGGCCGGACTTCAACCGCTTCTCCTGGATCGCGATGATCATGATGACCCTGCTCGCGGCAGGGGGAGTGTTCTGGGCGGCCGCCGAACCGATGTACCACTACACCTCGAGGCCGCCGTATTTCTCCGACAGCGGCGGAATCGACGCAGTGGCCGCGGCATTGGCGACAAGCTTCATCGACTGGGGCTTCCTCGCCTGGGCGATTCTCGGCTCGCTGGGTGCCATCGTCATGATGCGCGCTGCCGAAAAGGGCATGCCGCTTCGCCCCCGCAGCCTTCTGTATCCGATCATGGGCAGGCGTGCGGCCACCGGACCGATCGCTGCGATCGTCGACGTCGTGTGCGTGATCTCAGTCGCGGCGGGCACCATCGGCCCGGTCGGCTTCCTCGGCCTCCAGGTCTCCTACGGTCTCAATTCGCTGTTCGGGATCCCCGACATCTATCCCGTCCAGCTCATCGTCATCGCGACGCTCACCGCGGTCGCCGGAGTCAGTGTCTTCTCCGGAGTCAACCGCGGCATCCGATTCCTCAGCTCCGCGAATGTGTGGTTGGCGCTCGGGCTCATGGCCGCGGTGCTCGTGCTCGGATCGGCGTGGTTCGTCGTCAAGAGCTTCTTCGACGGATTCGCCCTCTACGTCACCGACTTCTTCAGCATGACCCTCTACCGCGGGGACACCGAGTGGCTGTCCGGGTGGACTGTCTTCTTCTTCGGCTGGTTCCTCGGCTATGCGCCGCTGATGGCGATCTTCGTCGCCCGGATCTCCAAGGGCCGTACGGTCCGCGATCTGCTCATCAGCACGACGGTGCTGCCTCCCGTGGCCACGACCTTCTGGTTCACAGTGCTCGGCGGCACAGGCATCTTCCTTGAGCAGAAGTCGGACGGGGCGATCTCGGAGCCGCTCATGGAGGGCGGACTGCCCGCAGCTGTCATGGCGATCAGCGGCCACCTGCCGCTGTCGCTGGTCGTCAGCCTCGGCTTCCTCGTCCTGACGATGACCTTCGTCGCCACGACCACGGACTCGATGTCGTTTGCGATGTCTCAGTCGTGCATGACCTCCGGGGAACCCTCTCCGAGGCTGCGCGCCACCTGGGCTCTGCTCATCGGCATCACAGCGGCCGTGCTCATCAGCCTCGGCGACGGGGGAGTGGAGGCTCTGCAGTCGGCGATCGTCATCACCGCTGTGCCAGTGGGCTTCGTGATGCTGCCGGCGCTGGTCGCCGCTCCTGTCTACGTCCGTCAGATGGCGCGCGAACAGAAGGTGTGAGAACGGTCGGATCGGCGGCTGCGGGCCGTCAGCCCTGCGTGTGCTCACCGCGTTCGTCGATCCACGTCCAGCCGGGCGGCAACGGTGCCCAGGCGGCGACCTCGCGGCCTGCCTTCGAGCTGTCGGCGAGGACGATGACGGCGCCTGCCCGCTCGGCGATGAGCTCCTTCGTCCGGGCTTCGTCGAGGCTCGGTTCGCCGAGCCCCTGAGCGGTGTCGACGGCATCGGCGCCGAGGAACGCGAGGTCGACATGGATGCGGGCCAGTGCATGGTCCGACAGCGCCCCGGTCGTTCCGTGGGACAGGGTCGAAACCTCACCGCCGATCATGATGACAGTGGGTCCGGCAGGATGGGCAAGGGTCAGTGCGATCTCGAGGCCGCGGGTGACCACGGTGAGCTCGCTGCGGTCCCTGATCCTCTCGGCCAGACGCACAGCCGTCGATCCGGCATCGAGGAAGACGGTGCGCACTCGGGCATCGTCGAGGTGTGCAAGGGCGCGGGCGGCGATGGCGTCCTTCGCTTCGGCCTGCTGTTCCATCCGTTCGCCCAGCGGCGGTTCGACGTACCCTGCGGCAGCGGCTCCGCCGATGGTGCGGATGATCTCACCGTCTGCGGCCATATCGCGCAGGTCGCGGCGGATCGTCGATTCCGAGGTCTCGAGGGCCCCGGCCAGGCGGGGGATGCTCCACGATCCGGTCTTGAGCAGGCCGAGAATGGCTTCGCGGCGCCGCTGGGTCCCTGATCGGATCGCCATCTGTCTTCCTCTCCTCGGTCACGGAGCCGATCGCAGCTGAGTCGCCGCGGTCGGTCATATGACTCAGCCTACTTCGGCAGGTACTCCGCGCGGATGCCGTCGACGAACGGCGCGTAGCCGATGGCCGCCCGGTAGGCCGAGCGCATGGTGCCCGCATCGGCGATGCCCTGACCGGCGATGTCGAAGGCAGTGCCGTGATCGACGGAGGTGCGCAGGATGGGCAGGCCCACAGTGACCGAGATCGTCCCATCGAAGTCGAAGGTCTTCGACGCGATGTGTCCCTGGTCGTGGTACTGCGAGAGGATGCCGTCGAAGCGGCCGGTCAGCCCCTGATGGAAGACGGAATCGGCAGGGATCGGTCCGGCGACTTCGAAGGCGCCACTGGCATTGACCTTCTCGACGGCCGGACGGAGGATCTCGATCTCCTCGTCGCCGAAGGCGCCGTTCTCACCACCGTGCGGGTTGAGCGCGGCGACGGCCAGCCTCGGCGAGGAGACGCCGTAGAGCTGCAGGGCACGATGGGCGCGTTCGATCGAGTCGATTTGGGTCTCGACGGTGAGGGCGTCGATGGCCTTGCGCAGGGACATGTGGCGGGTGGCGAAGAAGATCTGGAGTTTGTGGTCGGGGACCTTCGTGTTCTCGACGACGAACATCGTGTCCTGCTTCGTCACTCCGGTCAGCTCACCGAGCATCTCGGTGTGCCCGAGGTGCTGCGATCCGGACTTCCACACGGCTTCCTTGTTGATGGGGCCGGTGACGATGCCGGCGACCTGCTGAGCCATGGCCGCCTCGGTGGCGATCTCGATCGCGGCCACCGAAGCCCTGCCGGCGCGCGCGTCGGCGACGCCCCACTCGGGAAGGTCATCGTCGAGCACGCCGATGTCGAAGACGTCGATGACGCCTTCGCCGGCCGACGGGGTCGACCAGTCGGAGATGGCGCGCAGCTCGACATCGAGTCCGAGGACGTCGACGGCACGTCTCATCACGGCCAGATCCGCGACGGCGATCCCGTGCTGATCGTCTCTGCCCGCGAACTCCGCGAGCACGGTGGAGGTGATCTCCGGTCCGATTCCGACGGGATCGCCCACGGTCACGGCGAGTGCTGGTGCTGTCATTGCTGTCTCCTCGAATGGTTCGGATCTTGTCGGTCGATGGGGGTGCAAGGTTCGTCGTGCACGATTCAGTTTCGTCTGACGCGGGCGGTGGTCGACAGGAATTCGAGACATTCGACGGCAGTGCCGGCGTTGCCGATGAGACCGCCCTTGGTGACGATCGGCAGTCCGTCGGCGCGCCCGCCGACGAGGCGGCCGCCGACGGCCAGGGGCACGATCTCCTTGTCGATCTCCATCCCCATCGCGCCGAGCTCGCGCACCACCATGGCGGTGACGTCTCCGCCGGTCGTGTAGAGGCCGGAGATCGGGATGGTGGAGATGACCGTTGAGGCGATCAGTGCCAATCGCCGTGTCGTCTGCTCGGATTCGGCATCGGTGAGTTCGCGCAGATCGCTGGACTCGAGGACGGTGGCGATGACGATCGCCCGCGCCGAGGCGGCCCGATCGATGAGGCCCAGTGTGGCCTGGACATCGGGCAGGCCCGCGTCGTCCACGGGTGCACGGAGGACCGTGACCGTGGGGTCCTCGGCTACGGCCGCGAGCTGAGAGCGGGTGACCTCGGTGGCCGAGCCCGAGATGCCGAGCACGATGCCATCGGCACGAGCAGGCAGCCGTGACTGGGCCAGGGCGAGGCTGCCGGGTCCGGGATCGATGGTCACCCAGTCCAGCCGCTCATCGTCGGCCAGACCTGCGCGGCTGCGGATCTGTGGGGTGGCCGCCTCGGCGAGGTCGTGGCTGATCTCAGCGATGACGGAACCGACGAGCTCGATATGCTCGGTGGTCAGGGCATCGGCGATGAGCACGTCGGCCCCTTCTCCGATGGCGTCGAGCACGGCGGTGGCCACGGCCTCACGGCCGGCCAGGACGGTGGCGATAGCGATGACGTGACAGTCGAGATCCGTCCCGTCGGCGAGGATCTCCTCGATGACGGAGGTGCGGATGGGGGAGCGGACGTCGTAGGCGAGCTCGGTGTGTTCGAGCAGTCGACCGCCCAGCAGCTGCCGCCCCTGCACGGTGGTTCTGCCGGCGGCAGGGAAGGCCGGAACGCACAGTCCCAGGACGCGGTGCTGCAGACCGCCGTGCGCGGTCAGTGCACGGCTGCGCGCCGAGATGGCGGCGGCCGCGGCCGGCCCGACGTTGCCGCGCAGAGTGGTGTCGATGCGGCAGGCCACGAGGTCGACGGCACCGGCGGACTCGATGAGTTCTGAGTAGACCATGCCGGCCTGCTGCGGCGGCAGGTGGCGGGAGTCGGTGTTGACGACGACCGCATCGAAGTCATCGAGCAGACCTCCGAGGTCGACGCTGCCGGCCGGGCTGGTGTCGGTGACGGTGATCGTTCGCAGTCCCGCCTCGGCGAACAGGGCCCCGCAGGCGTTGCCGCCGGTGAGGTCGTCGGCGACGATGAGGATGCGCGGGCTCTCCTGCGCCGAGGGGGAAGCTGCCGTCGTGCCGGGATCCGGCAGGTGGAAGGTGCTCATACGATCAAGTCGAGCACGAACAGCAGCGGAAGGGAACAGATCCACACGGCAGTGGTGATTCCCGACCAGCCCTTGATGGCGTTGATGCCGTCCAGACCGGCGAATCGGGTCACGACCCAGAAGTAGGAGTCGTTGAAGTAGGAGAAGACCATCGAACCGGCGGTGCAGGCCATCACGGCCACGAGCGGATCGAGTCCCAGCGGGGCGATGAGCGGAGCCGTCACCGAGGCGGCGGTGATCATCGCGACCGTACCCGATCCCTGAGCCAGCCGAACGAAGGAGGCGATGAGGAACGGGACGAGAAGCGCAGGCAGGCTGATCGAGGCGATCGCCTCGGCGAGGGCGTCACCGACACCCGATTCGCGTAGGACCAGTCCGAAGCTGCCACCGGCGCCGGTGATGAGGAGGATGAGACCGGCCGAGGCGGCACCGTCGGCCAGCCAGCTCTGCACCTGATTGCGTGGGGTCACGCGGGGCAGCAGCGTGTAGACGGCGAGGATGAGGCCGATGATCAGGGCGACGACCGGGTTGCCGAAGAATGCCAGCGGAGCGACCCAGGCGGAGGGTTCGTACGCCTCGCCGGCGAGCTCTCCCTGTGCGCTCTTGTCGATTGCGGTGCCGACCGTGTTGGCCACGATGAGCAGCAGCGGGACGATGAGCGGCAGGAAGCCGAGGAAGGCGCCCGGCTTCTTGCCGGTGCCCGGGGCGGGGCCGGCCGCGTCCTGCGACGTCGCGGAGTCGGTGGAGCTGTCGCCGGAGTGCTCATGGTCGCCCGTGAGGGTGGATACCCTGGATGATCCTTCTTTGGTGCCCTCCGCCGAGGCGGCCGAGACCTCGGTGTAGACGTCATGCTTGACCTGGGCGTTGAGCACGGGCTCGAGCTTCGGCCCGATCCAGCGCGCGTAGACGACGACCACGGGCAGGAGGATGACGGTGAAGACGACGCCGGCGAGGATGACCGATCCGATGTCGGCACCGAGGATGCCGGTGGCAGCCAAAGGACCCGGCGTCGGCGGCACCATGTGATGAGTCAGGGTCATACCGCAGCCCAGAGCCAGCGCGAGGGTGACGTAGCCGCCCTTCTTCACGCGGGCGATCGAACGAGCCAGCGGATTCATGATCACGTAGCCGGAGTCGCAGAAGACGGGGATGGACACGAGCGAGCCGACGGTTCCCATCGCCCACGGCTCACGGCCCTTGCCGAAGGCACGGAGGAAGGCGCGGGCGAGGGAGTCGGCGGCTCCGGAGACTTCGAGGATCTTGCCTATGCCGACGCCGAGGCCGATGACGATGCCGATGCTGGCCAGGGTGTCGCCGAAGCCGGTGGTGATCGAGTCGATGATCGAGAGCAGATCCTGACCGGCGACGATGCCGGTGACGACGGCCGCCAGAAGCAGGGCGATGAAGGCGTCGAGTCGGGTCGCGAGCACGATGACGACGATCGTCGCGATGCCGGCGGCCAACGCCAGTATGAGTTGCAGGTCCATGGGGTCCTCCGCGGTGAGGCCGGCTCGCAGGCGAGCCAGGGTGTGTGGTTCTCATTGACTTCGACACGACCTGCGATGCCCGAGGGCAGTCGACGATCAGAAGCGAAGTTGAACAGCATGAGCAAGTATGAGTCATAACTGCACGTTGATGCAATGTCGAGCGCGGGTGCGTTCCTCCCGCGGAGAGGGTGCGTGAATGCGGAGTCAAGCGTGCGAGTGCGGAGGCGCGTGCGTGAATGCAGAAATTCGAGGGAGCGGAATGTTGATTTCAGCGGACTGAATCTACAATCTGCTCCCTCGAATCTGCGTAGTGCTCGTTTAGAGGGTATCGAGGAGGTTCCTGGTGGCTCAGGCGCGTGGGTCGACGATGATCTTCACGTGGTGCTCGTTGTTGCTGATGAGTTCGTCGAAGCCGCCCGTGATGAGCTCGTCCAGGCCGATGCGTGCGGTGATGAAAGCTGAGAGATCGATGGTGCCGCCGGCGGCCAGTCTGATCGTCTCCGGGTGGTCGCCGGAGTAGCCGATGGTTCCACGCAGGTCGATCTCCTTGAGGACCAGCTTCGGCATATCGACCTCGGGCTTGTGCCCCCAGATGGACACGTTGACGATGACTCCGCCGGGACGGACGGCGTCGAGGAGCATGTCGAGAACCGCGGGGACGGACGAGCATTCGAATCCCACGTCGGCTCCACGTCCGCCCGTGCACTCGCGGACGGTTTCGGCGACGTCGGACTCACGCGGGTCGAAGACCTCGTCGGCGACGCCTGTTGAGAGTGCCATCTGCTTGCGCGCCTCGGAGAGCTCGGAGATGTAGACGGTCAGTCCTTTGGCTTTGAGGACGGCGGCAGTGAGGAGGCCGATGGGTCCTGCGCCGCCGACGATGGCGGTCTGGCCGGATGCGGCGTCCGAGCGAACGACTGCGTGGTGGGCGACTGACAATGGTTCGATCAACGCAGCCTGATCGAGCGGAATATCGCCGATCGGGTGCACCCAGCGACGCTGCACGACGATCTTCTCCGCCAGTCCGCCGCCATGGCCGCCGAGGCCGATGAAGTTCATGTCCTTCGACAGCTGATAGCTCTGGCCGGGGCCGGTGTCGACGTCTTCGGCAATGATGTAGGGCTCCACGACGACGTTCTGGCCGACGTTCAGGTCGGTGACGCCTTCGCCGAGGTGGGTGATCGTGCCGGAGAACTCGTGCCCCATGGTCACTGGGGCTGATTCGCCGGAGATCGGATGCGGGTGGCCCGCCGGTGGGACGAAGATCGGCCCCTCCAGATATTCGTGGAGATCGGTTCCGCAGATCCCGCACCAGGCGACGTCGATGGCGACTGTGCCTGGCCGCAGTTCGGGTTCTGGGATGTCTTCGATTCGGATGTCTTTGCGAGCGTGGAATCGTGAGGGGCATCACCATTGATTTATACCCCCGAGGGGTATAGATTGTGGGTATGGACAAGC
>NZ_JBQDYQ010000012.1:0-6705 GCF_052105255.1 Brevibacterium sp. | reverse complement strand
GGCATCACCATTGATTTATACCCCCGAGGGGTATAGATTGTGGGTATGGACAAGCCGCAGAATCATCGTCATGACGGAATGCAGTCTGCTGAGACAGGCCATTCCGCGCACACTGAGACCATGGCCCACTCCGATCACGCTCGCCATGACCACAGTGGTCATGGCGACCACTCCGGTCACGAGAGCCACTCCGGCCATTCGGGCCACGCGAGTCATGCCGGCCATGGCGATCACGTCGCGCAGTTCCGGAGGCTGTTCTGGATCATGCTCGTCATCTCCGTGCCCGTCGTCGCATTCAGTCCGATGTTCGGCCACCTCGTCGGATACGAGGTTCCCGAGACCGGCATCCTCGGTGCGCTCAGATGGCTCTCGCCGATCCTGGGCACCGTCATGTACGTGTGGGGCGGAAAGCCGTTTCTGACCGGCGGACTCGACGAGATCAAGGGGCGCAGCCCGGGCATGATGCTGCTCATCGCTTTGGCGATCACGGTCGCCTTCGTTTCGTCTTGGGGATCGTCGCTGGGTCTGCTCGACCCGCAGCTCGACTTCTGGTGGGAGCTGGCTCTGCTGGTCGTGATCATGCTCGCCGGTCACTGGATGGAGATGCGCTCACTGGCACTGACCACCTCGGCGCTGGACAGTCTCGCCGCGCTGCTGCCGGATGAGGCCGAGAAGATCATCGATGGGGAGACGGTGAGCGTCGCTCCGTCCGACCTCGTCGTCGGGGACATCGTCCTCGTTCGACCCGGTGCCTCGGTGCCCGCCGACGGACGGATCATCGACGGTTCGGCCCATATGGACGAATCCATGGTCACCGGAGAATCCGCGACGGTCCGACGCGGCGAAGGCGACTCGGTTGTGGCCGGCACCGTCGCCGCCGATTCCGGGCTTCGGGTCGAGATCACCGCGATCGGTGACGACACAACGCTGGCCGGTATCCAGAAGCTGGTCTCCGACGCTCAGAGCTCGTCATCGCGAGCCCAGCGCATCGCCGATCGAGCCTCGGCCTGGCTGTTCTGGTTCGCTCTCGGCGCTGCCGTGATCACCGCGGTCGTCTGGTCGCTCATCGGCATGCCGGATTCGGCGGTCGTGCGCACGATCACCGTGCTCGTCATCGCCTGTCCTCACGCCTTGGGTCTGGCCATTCCGCTGGTCGTGTCGATCGCCACCGAACGTGCCGCCCGTGCCGGCGTCCTCGTCAAGGACCGGCTCGCGCTCGAGACGATGCGCACGGTCGATTCCGTGCTCTTCGACAAGACCGGCACCCTGACGAAGGGTCAGCCGACGGTCACCGCCATCGAAGTCGTCGAGGGCGCCGGGGCCACGCGGACCGAGAGCGAAGTGCTCGGCCTGGCGGCTGCGGCCGAAGCCGACAGCGAGCACCCGTTGGCCGCCGCCATCGTCACGGCTGCGGCTGAACGGGGGGTCGACGTGCCGAGAGCCTCCGACTTCTCGTCGTCACCTGCGGTGGGGGTCAAGGCTGTCATCGCGGGCCAGACGGTCGAGGTCGGTGGTCCCAGACTGCTCGAGGCGCACGATGCCCCCGAGGCGAAGTCTGCGGAGGCCTGGCGCGCCGAAGGTGCCATCATCCTCCACGTGCTCGTCGACGGATCTGCTGTCGGTGCCCTGCGGTTGGCCGATGAGATCCGGCCGGAGTCTCGCGATGCCGTCGATGCTCTCCACGCCATCGGTGCACAGGTCGTGATGATCACCGGAGACGCCGAGGCGGTCGCGCAGTCTGTGGCCTCCGAGCTCGGCATCGACCGTGTCTTTGCCGGCGTTCATCCCGCCGACAAGGCGGCGAAGGTCTCCGAGCTGCAGGGGGAGGGGCGTCGTGTGGCGATGGTCGGTGACGGTGTCAATGACGCTCCAGCGCTCGCGCAGGCCGATGTCGGCATCGCCATCGGGGCCGGAACCGATGTGGCCATCGGCTCTGCCGGAGTCATCCTCGCTTCCGACGATCCGCGGTCCGTGCTCTCGATTGTCGAACTCTCTCGGGCGACCTACCGGAAGATGAAGCAGAACCTGTGGTGGGCGGCCGGGTACAACCTGCTGTCGGTGCCGCTGGCGGCAGGAGTGCTCGCTCCTGTCGGATTCGTGCTGCCGATGAGCGTGGGTGCGATCCTGATGTCGATCTCGACGATCGTCGTCGCCCTCAACGCTCAGCTGCTGCGTCGACTCGACCTGCATCCGCAGGCGGCTGTCGAGCGAGTGCACTCCACGAGCTGATCTCGACGCAGACGATTGAGGCGGGTGATGCCATTGAGCATCACCCGCCTCAGCGCGTTCTATCCGGTGGAGATATTCTCGCACCGGCAGGTCGTCAGCGCGCCAGGGTCTCGCCGATGGAGCTGGTTCCGGTGGCCAGGGTCACCTGCGTGCCCCACGGGTCGACGACGCGCACGGAGCGTCCGTCGTCAGCGAACTCGAGGTTGTGCGTGCGCAGGCGAGCGACGAGCGCGTCGAGGTCCTCGCGCCCGGGAACGGTGATCGCGACGTCCCCGAGGCCGAGGCTGGCCGCGCGAGGACCGGCGCCGCGGCTGTTCCAGGTGTTCATGGCGACGTGGTGGTGGTATCCGCCCGCCGCCGCGAAGAGGACTCCGGGCATTGTTGACAGCGACGGCTCGAAGCCGAGGGCATCGACGTAGAACTCGCGAGCCTGAGGGATGTTGCCGACCTGCAGATGGACGTGGCCGACGATGCCGGGTTCGGCGGCAGTGTTCGCGAGGACGTCTTGATTCAGGTGGCGTTCGAGGAAGCGGTTCGGGTCAAGGTAGAGCGTGTCCATCTGGACCTCACCGTCGAGCGAGTGAGTCCATTCCGAACGGGCGCGGTCGACGTAGAGCTCGATGCCGTTGCCTTCGGGATCGGTGAAGTAGAACGCCTGGCTGACAAGGTGATCGCTGGAGCCGACGAAGGTGCTGTTGGTGTTCTGCGCTGCGTGGGCGACCGTGGCGGCCAAGGCTTCCTTGGTGTCGAACAGGAAGGCGGTGTGGAACAGGCCGGCCTGTTTGGCGTCGACTCCGGGCAGGCCCGGGGTGGCCACGAGCTTGACCAGGGGAGTGGTGCCGCGGCCGAGCACGCGGTGGGCTTCGCCATCGCGGGCGGTCTCTTCGAGTGGTTCCATCGCCAGAGCGTTCGAGTAGTAGTTCGACATCTTCTCGAGGTCGCCGACGCGCAGGGTCACCGCGTCCATTCCGGTGGCCGCGGTGAGTCGTTTCTCATCGACGGCGGGTGTCTGCGGGGCGGTGGAAGTTGGTGCCTGGATGGGGGTGGTGGTCATGCTGTTCTCCTGAGCGGATGGGCTGTTGGGTCCAGTCTAGATCGATCTAGTTGAAAATTCAACCAAGAGGCTGATGGTCCTATTCCCGATCCGCGCCGAAGGGAACCCGATCCCATTGAAGCCCCACGCTCTGAGTGACTGACTCGATGCGGCACCAGCGCACTCTCGTCGATAGGCTGGTGCCATGAGGTTCGATTCGAAGTCCGCCCCGGCTCTCGCCGGGCTCCTGACCGCCGCACTCATCGCCCTCAGCGGCTGCGGCTCCGATTCTGGCTCATCGGCGGAACCCGAAACGACTCCGACGGCGACTCTGGTCGTCGTGGAGCAGGGCTTCGATTCCCTTGATGAGCTCTCGGATTATGTGGCGCAGTCCTTGGACGGTGTCGAGGTGAGTCTCGAGTCCGAGACGAACCCCGACTTCAACCGGGAGGCCGAACCCGAACGCCTCCATGTCGAGTTCGCCTCCGATGAGAGCAGGGCCAAGGACTTGGAAGCCACGGCGTTCATCGTCCAGGCGACCTCACAGGCGGCCTTCGACTACGACATCCTCGTGGTCACGGGAGACGTCGCGGCGGGGGAATGGAGATACCTCTACGACCGTTCGACCGTCGAGGATCTCACCGCTGACGGTCAGATCGACGTTGCCGACATCTGGGACTCAGCCGAACAGAGCTTCGACACCATTCATCGCTGAGCCGCGGCTGCTCTATTTTTCGATGGCGACACCATCGGCGTCGGCGAAGACCATCGCTCCTGGGCGGATCGTCGCGCCGCCGATCTCCACGGTCACGTCGATCTCACCGGCACCGTCTTTCGCGCTCTTGCGCGGATTGCTGGCCAGAGCCTTGATTCCGAATTCCATCTCGGCCAGAGCTTCACGGTCGCGGACAGCGCCGTTGATGACGACACCGTTCCAGCCGTTTCGGACCCCGGCCTCGGCGATCATGTCACCCATGAGGGCGGTGGCGATCGAACCGTCACCGTCGATGACGAGCACGGCGCCGTCGCCTGGCTGATTGAGGGTCTGCTTGACCAGGCCGTTGTCCTGGAAGCAGCGGATGGTGCGGGCCGGTCCGGAGAATGAGGTCTTGGCTCCGAAATCGCCGAAGTTCAGGGCGATCGAATAGAGCTCGTCGCCGCGTTCGTCCCACAGGTCTGCTGTCGAAACTGTCATCTGTGTGCCTTCCGTCGGTGGTGGGAGCTGAGTGGTGCTCAGGCAAACGCCTGGGAGCGGGCGTAGAGTCCGGGGACTCCGCCGGAGTGGATGAACACGACCTCGTCATCGGAAGAGAAACGGCCGGATCTGATGAGGTCGGTGAGGCCGGCCGCTGCCTTGCCGGTGTAGACCGGGTCGAGGACGATGCCCACGGTGCGGGCGAAGAGACGCACAGCTTCGACCATCCCGGGGGTCGGCAGAGCGTATCCCGTCCCGACATAATCGCCGAGTCCCACTGTGGCTGCGCGAGGGACCGTGGGCAGGTCGAGGAACTGCGCCGTGGAGTCGACGAGGTTCACGATCTTCGGTTCCTGCTCCGCCTGTGTCCGGCTGACGTTGATGCCGATGACCTGAGCATCGCTTCCTGCGCTGTGGAGGCCGACGATGAGTCCGGCCTGCATTCCGGCCGAACCGCTGGGCGTGACGATCGTGGGCGAATCCAGCCCCGCCTCGGCGAATTGGTCGAGCATCTCAACGGCACAGTCGACGTAGCCGAGCGCGCCGATCGGATTCGACCCGCCCACCGGGATGACATAGGGGATCCTGCCCTCGCCGCGCAGCTTCTCGGCCAGAATCTCGGCCTCGCCGAGGAGGTCAGCTCCGTGGCCGAGCACCGTGACCGAATTCGCGCCGAGAAGATCGAAGAGCAGGAAGTTTCCCGTGTACTCCGGCGGGTTCGACCCTGCCGGGCCGAGCGAGGTGCCGTCGGGTCCGAGATCCTCTTCGACGATCAGGTGACAGTCGAGACCCTCGACTCGTGCAGCGGACAGGGTCAGTCGACAGTGATTGGACTGCATCCCGCCGACGGTGATGACGGTGTCCGCGCCCTGCTTCAGAGCGTCGGCGATGAGGAACTCGAGCTTGCGTGTCTTGTTCCCGCCCTGAGTCAGTCCCAGCTGGTCATCGCGTTTGATCCAGATCTGCGGTCCGCCGAGCTCGGCGGACAGTCGCCGGAGCTGCTCGAGCGGTGTCGGGCCAGCGGTGTAGCGGCGACGGGGGATTTCGTTCAAGGCGACCATGGTTCCCGAGTCTACCGAGCTGGTCAGCCGTGCTGACAAGATGCCGACCAGAATCTGGTCAACGGGATGTCAATGGGTCGTTCTCAGCCGACGAACTCGACCTCACGAACGGCATCGCGGCCCTTGTTCGCGGCGGTCGCGTTTCTCACTGTCAGATTCATGACCTCATGTGTGTCCAGGTTCGTGTAGGACACCCAGGTGTATCCCTTGCCGGAATCGGCTGACGTGCGATGCCAACGTGTGGCGTGCCCGTCGTTGTGCTCGGCGAGGGCAGCGACGACGTTCTTCGTGGCGAGCTGATCCACGACCACGGCATCACCGATGCCGTAGGCGGTGATCAGTCTGTCCGCGTACTTGACGGCACCCTTCGGGTGTCCCGAACTCTGGGGTGCCTGAGCGGCACTGCGGGGGGGTGCCCCTATGTTTTAAGTCAAGGGGCAGTGGGCAGTTTCTTCAAGAGTATCTAGCCGGGTCCGAAGGGCAGGAATGATCGGTCCGGGGACTGTTTCCCGGACTGATCAAGAACTTCGCTTCAACTAGGTTCAGGCAACGGCTGTCGCCTCGGGTGCGTGGAAGTAGGTACCATCGCGCAACATCGCGTAGAGGACGTTGCAGCGCCTGCGCGCTAACGCGATCAGGGCCTGGTTGTGCTTCTTATGTTCGGCACGTTTCTTGTCGTAATACGCCCTCGACAGCGGGTCTTTCAACGCCGCGAACGCGGATAGGAACAACGCTCGTTTGAGGACCTTGTTCCCCCGCCGGTACGAGTGATCGCCTCGGATCGATGTCCCTGACCGCCATGTCACCGGTGCCAGTCCGGCATACGATGCGAGGTGTCCGGCAGAATCGAAGTCCTTACCCACGACCTCGGTGAGGATCCTCGCCGCTGTCCTGACGCCGACTGCCGGCATCGACGTCAGGCGTCCGAAAAGCGGATGTGCTTCGACTAGCTCCTCGATTCGGGCGAAGACTTCGTCTCGCGACTGGCGTGTCTGCGCCAGCGACGTCGCCAACTGGGGCAGGACGAGCCCGGCTGCGTCGGTGCCCGACACCACCACCGTCTGCCCGTCGAGCGCGGTGAAGATCGCTGTCGCCCACCGTTTCCACGCCCTGGGTGCCTGCTTACGCAACAGTGGATCGCCCCGGGTGTGGTGGAGGGCTTGATTCAACCGAGAGGATAGGAACAT
>NZ_JBQDYQ010000011.1:0-65050 GCF_052105255.1 Brevibacterium sp. | reverse complement strand
CAGCTGCTCTCGCAGCTTGACACTCAAACTGTCACCTTTCTTTGCATCAGTCCCCTCAGCTCATCGCTCGTTCGACCCATCGGTACGATCTCACCTACTCGACCGAGGGAGATGGACATCGCACTCCCGTCTTCACCCTCGCGAGCGACATGCCCTTCGGCGCCGCCTCGACGCTCGCGTTGTTCCTTACGCTCCTGGATGATCCGTATCTCGACCAGGCCGGAGGTCAGCCCTCACGAGTAGCGGCCCAATCGCCGGCGTTCATCACCTCCCTTCTCGCCAGTGCTCTCAGAAACCCCGACGGCGAGGAGCAATACTTCGTCCTCGCCGTTCCCCATCCCGCAGGCGGCCCACATCACCTGCTCGGCGGACGCCTCCACGCGACGACCGCCGATGCGCTTCGACGCGTCGCTAAAAAGCACGGCACCGCGATCAACCTTGATCCCGCGAGTATCAACGCCGAAATCCCCATTGAATGGTGCAACATGTCCGACGAACGACAAGAAGTCACGACGCGGCGCGACGAACGCCGACCGGTCAACGGCTACCAAGGAAAGATGGTTCACATCTGGGGGTGTGGCGGACTGGGGTCATGGGCGGCCGAGTTCATCGCACGCGCTGGGGCCGCAGGTATCACCGTCTGCGACCCAGGAGTCATCACCGGCGGACTCCTCGTACGACAGAACTACACCGAAGCCGACATCGGGCAGACGAAAGCCGATGCCCTCGCGACACGGCTGCGCTCGCTCCGCGACGACCTCACCATCACCATCGCCGAGGGGAGCGTGCCAGACCTCGCCGATCTCCTGGCGGCCGATCTCATCATCGATGCGACCGTAAGCCACAGCGTAACCACGTACCTCGACACACTTGTCGGCGTCGAGCGCAAAGCCCTCATTGCCCAGATCGCCACTGACGCCAGTTCCGGCACCCTCGGCATCGCCAACGTCAGCGCACCTGACTCCACTCTGACGCCATCGGGAATGGATGCACGCGCGGGTCGCACGGTACTTACCGACGGTGAGCTGGAGCTTTACCATCCGCTCTGGCAGGAGGTGGCCGACGGGGACGAACTGATACCAACGAGAGGGTGCTCCGTGCCCACCTTCCACGGTTCAGCCGCAGACCTTGCCGCCGTCGCTGCGACGCTCGTCAACATGATCGGCCGCCAGCTGCAACAGCTGCCGTACACAATCTCCGGGACACATCTCATCGCGCTGCCACACGCCCCCTCCGGGCCCAGGCACCACTTCGTGTTGGCCGAAGCAGAGGATGCGAGTCTGCCGCCCTCAGCCGGAGACACTGAATAGCCTCCGCCTACGCGCTGAATCGCTCTGGGTTTCGTTCCGTTTTTCAAGCAAGTATGGAGATCCGCAAGCTCGGCCGCACCATGAAGCAACGCGCCGACATCCTCGCCTTCTTCGACCGGCCCGGCACAAGCAACGGGCCCACGGAGGCGATCAACGGCCGGCTCGAGCACCTCCACGGCTCCGCCCTCGGCTTCCGCAACCTCACCCACTACATCGCGAGATCGCTGCTCGAAGCCGGAGGCTTCAGACCCGCGCTACACCCTAATTCGTGAAGGGCCCTTTTCAGTCTCCGGGGTGGGCGGTCTGGTCCGCGAGGAGACGAGCGGCCTCCGCAGCGTATGGTGCTTCCACTTGGACCTCGTAGTGGCCCGCCTCAAGGGTCTCCAGTGAGTCGAAGTCCCGTCGGCCGCCCTTAGCCAGGTGTCCAAGGAAGTAAAGCAAAGCGCCCCAAACTGCGCCAGAGGCGACCGAGATGATCAGGATGGCCAGCCAACCGAATCCGGGGGCGAACAGCCCGAACAGCAGACCTAGCAGAACACCGAACCATGCTCCAACGCCTGCGCCCCGTAGCGCAGCCTTTCCTCCTGTCAAGCGACCGAGTACATGCTCGACAACACGAACGTCGAGCCCCACGATCGCCACTCGTTCCACAGCGAAGCCGGCGTCGGAAAGACGGTCAACCGCTGCCTGCGCACTGGCGTAGTCAGAGAACCGCGCGATCGTTTGTTTCCAGCGGGGGTCATTGGTGAACGGGGGCTCACTAGCGTCCTGTTCCGGAGGGTTGTTGCGAGGGGCCTCGGGGCTGGTCATGGGCGTACTCCTTTAGTGAAAACTGGATGAATCACCGTGCTAAGACCAGAAGGCTGGGTGCACGCCCGTCTTCCGGTCTTGCAAAGCCGGGTGTTGCGCCGTTCGGCATCAGGGAAAGGTCGCCCCTGTTTGCTTTCGGCGCGTGCTGCGAACGAGAAGCTAACTCTGGCTCGTCGATGGGTCTCCGGCCGGGACTGAAGCAGGCCGGACGCGAGGCGGTCGAGCTCGCTCAAAGGATCGAACGACATTGCCGTGATGAATCATCTCCTTTCCGTATGCGGGTCCTCGGGTCTATCCCGATGCCTTTAAATTAGCACTCTCCACGCGGGAGCGCCATCGTTTTTGGCCCTTTCATCTGGTTATTTCTCGTACCAAGAATCTGCTTTCTTGGGCGAAATCGTCATGCTGTCACCGCCTCGGCGACGACTCGCGCGAGGCGCTTGCCGATGAGGTGGTTCGTTGCCCGCACACGCCGAACGGTGACCCCCATCATCCGCTCCACGATGCGCAGCACGGCTTCGGAGCGGAACTCGTCGAGGTCGCCCATGATGACGTCGATGGGGGCTTTGACATGGGCGATGTCGCTGAGAGTGGTCTGTGACTCGATGGAGTGCTGCAACGACTTGACGAATGGCTCCCAGTTGCGTTCAGTGATATCTACAGCTTTGGGGATGGGCAGCAGCCGCTGTACCAGCGCAGCGTGCCGGAGGGTGAACTCCCGGTTCGTGCGGAGGTACTCGTAGAGCCGCAGGTAGAAGTCCATCCGGGCCCGCTCGATGACGTCCCCTAATTCATGGGGTGCGAGATAGATAGGTGGGCTGACCATCACGAGCTTCGCGACTCGCTTTTGCCGCCGGGCGGCGTACCGGGCGCCGATGAGGGCGCCCATGGAATGCCCGACCACAGTGAACGGCTCGCGCAGCCGCAGCGACGCGACCGTCCGCTCGATAGCGGCGACATGGTCGGCCAGGGTGTAATCGGCCCACTCCGGCGCCGGCGACTCGCCGAAGCCGAGCAGGTCGATGGCGATGCACCGGTGGGTGCGCTCGAGCAGCGGGATCACGTGGTGAAACGTCACCGACGAGGACGCGATACCGTGCAGCAGCAGCACCGTCGGGCCCTCGCCGCGTTCCTCGGCGATATGCAGCACCGGCATGCGGCGAAACCACCTCATCCGACGCAACGTCGAGCGGATCTCGCCCGCTACGCCCGCATGGGCCACCGGAGGATCCGCGGGTTCTCCCACGGCTGCCGGGTTCGGGGAGGCTTGCGGCATCAGGTGTCCCTGGATGTCGGAGCTCCTGCGCACACCCGACTGTGACGACCCTCGTTCAGGTACTCGTGGATCTGCCGGACCACACTGGCGCCCTCACCCACAGCCGAGGTCATTCGCCTCACAGACCCGTGCCGTACATCGCCGATAGCGAAGACCCCGGGGATGGTGGTCTCCAAAGAGAAGCGGGGGCTTCCTTCCGTCCGCGCGCCGGCCAGCTCCGCCTCCGCGCCGGTGAGGATGTACCCGTCAGGATCGCGTGCCACATCGACCTTCAATGCCGTCGTCGCCGGAGCGGCGCCGACGAAGACGAACACGTGCCCCACGGGGAGCTTCTCCAGCACGTCACCGTGACGGACTGTGATCGCTTCCAAACGGTTGCCGCCGTGTGCTTCCACGACCTCCGAGGACAGCAGCACGTTGATACGGGGGTGATGTTGGATCTGGTCCACCAGGTACCTGGACATTCCCGCTCCCAGGTCCGCGGCGCGCACCACAAGGTGCACACGGGAGGACGTGCGGGCAAGAAACAGCGCGGCCTGGCCGGCGGAGTTGCCGCCGCCGACAACAGCGACAGGTGTGTCTACGCACATCCGCGCTTCCTGCGCTGTTGCCGCGTAGAACACGTTCGAGGTCTGGAACCGGTCCAGCCCCGCGGCGGGAAGCGAGCGGTATCGCACCCCGGTGGCAAGGACCACCACATCCGAGGTGACCTCCCTGCCATCTTCGAAGATCACCCGGAAGCGGTCCTCATCCTCCACGACCTCCTGGACCGTGGTCGGGATGTCCAACGTGGCACCGAACTTGCGCACTTGCAGGAGGCTGCGGTCGGCGAGCTCAGTGCCGGAGATTCCGGCGGGAAACCCCAGATAGTTCTCGATCTTCGCTGACGTTCCCGCCTGCCCGCCGGTGGCGACCGCGTCGCACAGGTAGACCGACAACCCATCGGAGGCTGCGTACACCGCCGCGGCAAGACCAGCCGGCCCACCGCCGACGACCACCACATCGCAGGTGGCCGGTGGGGCGGGCGGGCGCATCCCCAACTCTTCGGCAAGCCGTGCCGGGGTGGCATCCAGGACGGTGCGTGAGCCGCCGAGGATCACCAGCGGGAAGTCGGCGACGGTGGCGCCGAGCTGGCGAACCAGTCGCTCCGCTTTCTCGTCCTCATCCAGGTCCACCAGCCGGTGGGGCAGCCGGTTTCGTGCGATGAAGTCCAGCAGATCCCGGGTCTGCGGGGAGAAGCAGGAGCCGACGATCCGCAGGCCCGCTCCCGCCCCGATGGCCAGGGAGCGGCGGATGAGGTAGGCCCGCAGGATGATCTCACCCAACAGCGGGTCCGAGGTGACGATGGCCTCCAGCTCATCGACGGGCACCTCCACCACCTCGGCGGCGCCGATGGCGGAGACGAACACGAAAGACGGCTGTCCTTCCAGCAGCCCGACATCCCCCACGAACCGGCCGCGGCCGTGCACCCCGACCGCCAAGGGCTCATCGGAGTGGCGCGGATCCGCCACAGGTTCGGTGTCCGCCGTCAGCAGGTGCCCTTCCAGGACGACATAGAGGGAGGACGGGTGCTCGCCGGGCTGGATGAGAACCTCCCCGTCGGTGAGTGTGCGGCGCTGCCCTCGTACGAGCAGCACCGCGATCTGCTCGTCGCTGAGCCGCGGGAAGGCGCCGATGGTGTCAGGCGTCTCGGCCTGAGCGTCCTGGCGGCGGTTGGCGCCGAGCGTGTCACTCATAGATACGCTTCGTCCACATAGCACCAGCTCCAGTTCTCCCCCAGCTCCAGCGACCGCACGATGGGGTGCCCCGCCGTGAGCGCATGCGCGCGAGCGTGCCGCATCGGGGAGGAGTCGCAGCACCCGACCTTCCCGCAGGTGCGACACATCCGCAGGTGCAGCCAGGGCGTGCCGGCCGCCACGCAGTCCTCACATGACCCGGGTGTCCGGGGACGGACCGGGGGGATGAGCGGGACGTGTGGGTCGACGTATCTCATGGGGCACCGCCGGCCGAGCCAGCCTTCTTCTGCAGCGCCTCGTCCACCCAGCGCAGCAGCACGTCCGGCGGGGCGGCTCCGGATTGGCGGGAGAGCACGTTCCCTTGGTTGAGGATGAGCAGGGTCGGCACCGTCTGGACGGAGAACTTGCGGGCCGTCTCCGGCGCGGCGTCCACGTCCACTTTCACCAGCTTGAGCTCGCCGGCACGTTCCGTGGCGACCTTTTCGAGGGCAGGGCTGACCATCCGGCACGGTCCGCACCAGGTCGCCCACAAGTCCACGAGCACCACTTGCGGGGCCTTCTCGACCACCTCGGCGAAGTCCGCATCGCCCGCATCGACGATCCACGGCACGACGCTCTTGCAGGCGCCGCAGCGCGGGTACCCCGACGCGGCGGCGGGGACACGGTTCTTCTTCCCGCAGTTGGGGCAGGTCACAATCGCGCTCACGCCGCGTCATCCTCTTCGACGGGCGCTTCGATGTTGAAGACGAGGTCGCCGTCCTGCACGTCCAGCGTGACCGTCGACCCGTCCATCACCTGCCCGCTCAGCAGCGCACGACCCAGCCGGGTCTCGATCTCATGGCTGATATAGCGTCGCAGCGGACGCGCACCGTACACAGGGTCGTAGCCGCGATCGGCGATGAGCTGACGTGCCGCGGGAGTCAGCTCGATGCGAATCTGACGCTCGGCCAGCCGGGTGCGCAGGTCGGTGAACTGCAGCTCCACAATCTCGTGGATCTGTTCACGACCCAGCGGCGAGAACACCACGATGTCATCCACCCGGTTGAGGAACTCGGGACGGAAGTGGGCACGCAACTCGTCGAGCACACTGTTTCGCACGTCGTCGGGGATCGCGCCGCCATCGGAGCCCAACAGGTGATGGGCACCGATGTTGGAGGTCATGATGACGATGGTGTTGCGGAAGTCGACGGTGCGTCCCTGACTGTCGGTGATACGGCCGTCGTCGAGGACCTGCAGCAGCGTGTTGAACACGTCCGGGTGCGCCTTCTCGATCTCGTCGAGAAGGACCACGCTGTACGGGCGGCGGCGCACCGCCTCGGTCAGCTGCCCTCCCTCGTCATACCCGACATACCCGGGAGGTGCACCGACGAGCCTGCTGACGGTGTGACGTTCCTGGTACTCGCTCATGTCCAGCCGGATCATCGCCGACTCGCTGTCGAACAGTGCTTGCGCGAGCGCTTTGGCCAGTTCGGTCTTTCCCACACCGGTGGGGCCGAGAAAGATGAACGAGCCGATGGGTCGGCGCGGGTCGCGGATGCCGGAGCGGGCACGGATAATCGCGTCGCTGACGAGCTTGATGGCCTCATCCTGACCGACCACCCTCTCCTTGAGGGTGGCGTCCAGGGTGAGGATCTTGTTGCGTTCGCCTTCCTGCAACCGGGCCACGGGGATCCCCGTCCACGCTGCGACGATCTCGGCGATCTCGTCCTCGGTGACCACCTCCCGCAGCAGCCGCTGCCGGCCCTGCTTGGAGGTGAGACGCTCCTCCTCGGCGCGCAGGCGTCGTTCCACGTCAGCGATAGCCCCGTACCTCAGTTCAGCGGCACGGTTGAGGTCGTAGGAGCGCTCAGCTTCGTCCGCCTCCCGCCGCAACCGCTCCAGCTCACCGCGCAGCTCCTGGACCTTGCGGATCGCTTGACGCTCCGCCTCCCACTGGGCGCGCTTGGAGTCCGCCTCCGCCTTCAGGTCGGTCAGTTCCCGGCGCAGCTCCTCCAGCCGGTTCTTGCTGGCAGTGTCCGTTTCCTTCGACAGCGCTGCTTCCTCGATCTCCAGGCGGGTCACCCGCCGGGTCAGCTCGTCGAGCTCAGCGGGCATTGAGTCGATCTCGGTTCGCAGTCGCGCGCAGGCTTCGTCGATGAGGTCGATGGCCTTGTCGGGCAGGAACCGGTCGGAGATGTACCGGTGGGACAGCACGGCGGCAGCGACCAGTGCGCTGTCCTGGATGCGGACACCGTGGAAGACCTCCAGCCGTTCGCGCAGGCCGCGGAGGATGGAGATCGCGTCCTCCACGTCAGGCTCCTCGACCATCACCGTCTGGAACCGGCGTTCCAGGGCAGCGTCCTTCTCGATGTGCTTGCGGTACTCATCGAGGGTGGTGGCACCGATGAGGTGCAGCTCCCCGCGGGCGAGCATCGGCTTGAGCATGTTGCCGGCGTCCATCGCCCCTTCGGTGGCTCCCGCCCCCACCAGGGTGTGCAGCTCGTCGATGAACAGCAGGATGCGTCCCTCCGCTGCTTGCACTTCCGCCAGGACTGCCTTCATTCGCTCCTCGAACTCGCCCCGGTACTTCGCGCCGGCGACCAGGGCAGACAGGTCCAGCGAGAACACGGTCTTGTCGCGAAGGCCCTCGGGCACGTCCTCGCTCAAGATCCGCTGGGCAAGGCCCTCCACGATGGCGGTCTTTCCGACACCGGGCTCGCCGATGAGGACGGGGTTGTTCTTGGTCTTGCGGGAGAGGATCTGGATGACCCGGCGGATCTCCGCATCACGCCCGATGACCGGGTCAAGCTTGCCCAACCGGGCGTCAGCGACCAGGTCACGGCCGTACTTCTCCAGCGCCTCGTACGTCTGCTCGGGGGTGGCGGAGTTGACGTGCTGGTTGCCGCGAATCTCGGTGAGCGCGCTGAGGAAGCTCTCCCGGGTGACGCCGTGTTCGCGCAGCACGCGGGACGCGGCACGGCTGGAGGAGTCGTCGGCGAGGGCCAGAACGAGATGCTCCACGGAGATGTAGGAGTCTTTCAGCCGCTTTGCCTCCTGCTCCGCCCGTTCCAGGGTGGAGGTGAGGCTGCGGCTCACGTACACCTGACCGGTCTGCGGGGAGGACCCGGAGACGCTGGGCTTGCGGGCGATCTCCGCTTCGACGCCGGCGCGTACCGCTTCCACGTCAGCACCCGCTGTCTGCAGCAGTCGGGGAACCAGCCCCTCCTCCTGCTGCAGCAGTGCGAGCAGGAGATGCTCCTCGTCCGTTTCGATCTGACCGGCCTGGACCGCGATGCTCTGGGCCGAGGTGAGCGCTTCCTGCGACTTCTGAGTGAGTGAGTTCATGTCCATGGGGTGTCTCCTTCAAGTCGGATGGTCCGGTGCTGCTCGAGCTGCTCGATGCGGGCGAGCAGGTCGAGCACGAGTGCGATGCCGGCGTAGTTCACGGCAAGGTCGGAGTGCAGACGCACGATGGTGTGCACGCGGGCGGGGACGGTACGGGCGAACCACAGCCGGCCGCTGGTGTCGACGTGGGCGGTGACCAGCCCCAGCTCGACGAACTTCCGCAGCGTATCCGGGTGGATACCTGCGGCCACCGCGGTCGCCGCTAGGTCGGCCCGGGCGACACGGACGGGCAGGTGATGTGAGGTCATGATTCTCTCCTGGCATCAAACGACGATTCGTCGCGGAGCTGTTCGAACAGCTTCTTCTCCTTCTTGCTGAGAGTGCGGGGAACGACGACCTTCACCCGCGCATACAGGTCTCCCGGCTGTCCTCTGCGGGGCATCCCCTGCCCGCGCAGGCGGAGCCGCCTGCCAGTGGACGAGCCGGGCGGAACGTGCACGGTGACCGGGCCGCCGGGGGTGGGCATGCTGACATCCGCGCCCAGCGCCGCCTCCCACGGTGAGATGGGAAGGTCCGTTTCGATGTCCGCGCCGCTGAGCCGGTACCGCTTACTGTCTTTCACGCGCAGCGTGACCAGCAGGTCGCCGTCCTGTCCGTCGGCGCCCGCTCCGCCTGCGCCCGCGATCCGCAGCCGCTGCCCGTCGACAGCGCCCGCTGGGATGTCGATGGTGTATTCCTGCGCGCCGCCGTACGGGGACGCGACCTGCACGGTGCGTCGCCCGCCCCGGTAGGCCTCCTCGACGGTGATCTCCAGCTCCGCGGTGTGGTCGGCGCCGTGACCAAAACCACCGAAGCCGCCCCCGAAGAGGTCCTCCCAGTTCACGCTCTGCGCGCCGCCCCCGCTCCACGTGTATCGGGTGCCGCCGCTGCGGCGCGGCTGCTCGGAGGAGCGAGCCGCGTCCGCGGCGGCGTACTGCCGGAAGTTCTCACCGAACCGGTCGTACTGTGAGCGGGTTTCCGGGTCCGACAGCACATCGTGGGCTTCACTGATCCGTTTGAAGGTCTCCTCCGCCCCCGGGGTCTTGTTGACGTCCGGGTGGAATTTGCGGGCCTTCTCCCGGTAGGCGCGGCGGATCTCCTTCTGATCCGCCGACCGGGAGACCCCCAGCACGCTGTAAAGATCCTCCGCCATCGCCTACTCCTCCTCCGGCCTGCGGGTGACCACGACCGCAGCCGGTCGCAGCATCCGCTCAGGCGTTCCGAACCCGGGGCGAGTGACGGCGAGGATGCTGCGCGGCGGGACGCTGGCATCCTCGACGACCGAGACCGCCTCGTGCAGCTGCGGGTCGAACTGGGCACCGTCGATGACAATCTCGGGGTACCCGAGTGCGCGCAACGCATCAGCGGCCTGCGCCCGGATTGCCTGCATGCCACCCCGAACGCCCTCGTCAAGGTCCGCCCCGAAGCTGAGCGCCCGGTCCAGCCCGTCGACGACGGGCAAGAAGGCACTGGCGGTGTGCCGCCGCTCCTGCTCGCGGACGGTCTGGATCTCGCCCGCCGTCCGTTTGCGGAGGTTGTCGTAGTCCGCCGCCGCCCGGCGCCACCGGTCCTCGGCCGTCTCCAACTGGGCGGCGACCGCTGCTTGCGCGGCGCGGATCTCCTCCGGGGACACGTCGGTGAGGTCGTCGTTCAGCAGGTCCACGGCCAGCGTGTCCTCGTTCTGCTCCTCGACCATCGCGATCCTCCCTCCGTGCTACTTGTCGAATTCGGCGTCGACGACGTCGTCTTCGTCGTCCTGAGCGGGCTGCTCAGCGTGGCTGTCGTTCGCGCGGGCCGCAGCAAGGGACTGCGCAACCTGCAGCAGCTCGCCGGTGCGCTCCTTCGCTTCCTGCTCGCCGACGTTGTTCTGCACTGCCTCGCGGGCCTGCGTGATGAGCAGCTCCGCGCGGGCACGCTCGTGCTCCGGTGCAGCGTCGCCGAGCTCACGCAGTACCCGCTCGACCTGGTAGGCGGCGGAGTCCAGCTCGTTGCGGGCGTCCACGGCCTGGCGCAGCGCCTGGTCGTCAGCATGGTGCTGCTCGGCTTCCTTGATCATCCGGTCGATCTCGCCCTGGTCCAGATTCGAGGTGTCGCTGATGGTGATGCCCTGCTCGGTGCCGGTGTCCTTGTCCTTCGCCGTCACGTGCAGGATGCCGTTCGCGTCGATGTCGAAGGTGACCTCGACCTGCGGTTCACCGCGAGGAGCGGGGCGGATGCCGGTGAGCTGGAACCGGCCCAGCACCCGGTTGTCTGCGGCGTTCTCCCGCTCGCCCTGCAGGACGACGATCTCCACCGAGTCCTGGTTGTCTACGGCCGTGGAGAACACCTCGCTGCGTCGGGCGGGGATGGTGGTGTTGCGTTCGATGATCTTCGTCATCACGCCACCGCGGGTCTCCACACCCAGCGACAGCGGGGTGACATCCAGCAGCAGCACGTCGTCGACGTCGCCCTTGAGGACGACCGCCTGGATGGCGGCGCCCACAGCGACCACCTCATCGGGGTTCACCGTCATGTTCGGCTCCTTGCCGCCGGTGAGCCGCTTGACGAGCGCTTGAACAGCGGGGATGCGGGTGGAACCGCCCACGAGGATGACCTCGTCGATGTCGTTCTCGCTGACCTTCGCGTCGGTCATCGCCTGACGCACCGGACCGAGGCACCGCTCAACGAGGTCAGCGGTGAGGTCTTCGAACTTGGACCGCTTGACGGTCATGGTGAGGTGCTTGGGTCCGCTGGCGTCGGCGGTGATGAAGGGCAGGCTGACCTGGGTCTGGGACACCGAGCTGAGCTCGACCTTCGCCTTCTCGGCCGCCTCGAACAGTCGCTGCAGGGCCTGCGGGTCGTTGCGCAGGTCGATGCCGTTCTCGTTCTTGAACTCGTCGGCAAAGTAGTCCACCAGCCGGCGGTCGAAGTCGTCGCCGCCCAGGTGCGTGTCACCGGCGGTGGACCGCACTTCGACGACCCCGTCGCCCACGTCGAGGAGGCTGACATCGAACGTGCCGCCACCGAGGTCGAACACCAGGATGGTCTCCTGGTTCTTCTTGTCCATTCCGTACGCCAGTGCGGCGGCGGTGGGCTCGTTGATGATGCGCAGCACCTCGAGCCCGGCGATGCGTCCGGCGTCCTTGGTCGCGGTGCGTTGGGCGTCGTTGAAGTAGGCGGGAACGGTGATGACGGCCTCGGTCACCTTCTCACCGAGGAACTTGCTGGCGTCGTCGACGAGCTTGCGCAGCACCTGGGCGCTGATCTCCTCCGGGGCGTACTGCTTACCGCGGATGCTGAACCGTGCTTCGCCGTTGGGGCCTTCCACGACGTCGAAGCCGACGGCGTTGGCTTCCTCCTTGATCTCGTCGAAGGACCGGCCGATGAACCGCTTGGCGGACGAGATGGTGCCCTTCGGGTTGAGGATGCTCTGCCGGCGGGCAAGCTGCCCCACCAGCCGTTCACCGTCCTCGGTGAAAGCGACCACCGACGGGGTAGTGCGGGCTCCCTCCACGTTCGGGATGACCTTCTCCTCGCCGTTCTCCCAGACGGCGATAACGGAGTTCGTGGTTCCCAGATCGATTCCTACTGCCTTGGCCATGATGGTTGTTCCTTTCTTGTCACGTGAGACACGTTTCAGGGGTCGTCAGAGAGCGCGCCAGGATCGGCGCAGGCGCAGGGCTGAGTGCCCAGAGTCAGGAAGCAGGCTGCTTCAGGGGGATCTTTCCGGACGGCGGGCTGCTCGATGGGCATCGCCACCCGCAGCACGCCCAGGTCGCAGCTGGCGGTGATGCTGTCGCTGTCGATGCCGGGCGACACTCCCACCAGCCGCATGAATTGCCCGTGGGGGCCGTCCGGCGGTGAACCACTTCGCGCCGGCGGTCGCGGACTGGGCCGCTGACCGCGCGGACGGTGAGCGGCTGGCCGCCCACCCAGCTCGATGGACTCCGAGTCGATGCCTGGCAGGTTCGCCTCAGGAACGTACTCGTCGCCCTCTCGGGACGGATCGACCGACATCGAGCGCGGATCCATCTGCTGAGCGATGCGCAGGTCCGCACATGAGGTCACCATCTCACTCCCCCCATTTAAGCTGAGTCGCTATAACTCCACTGCCGATGTTTGTTCGACGCGCGAACGCGCGGTAGAGCTACGTCGTTCTGGTACCAGACTGGACCCCACGTAGGCATTTTGCAAGTGATTCGCCTGACGAACGGAGCCTGAACCGCTTTCCAGACCGGCGCGTCCACAGGGCTCAGCCCCACCACCGCGCCGTCGCGCTCAGCGAGCCAAAGCGTCTCGACTGCTCCGAGCCTGGACAAGATGCGTCCTGTCACCGGGTCATTGGGTTCGATGAGCATGGACAGCACCAACGTCGCGGTGCGCTCGTCATTCGCGACCTCACTAAAGCTGGTCATCATCGGTTCCTCTCGGCGCTCGTTACCGACGAGGTGCGCCGAGCGCTACCGACGGATCAGCAACTTGGAACCGCAGCTACGAGTCATCGCTCGCCTCGTCCACGATGAGTCCAGCCTCGACCAGTGCAGCCCGCACGGCCTTACGGTCCACGCCCATCCGGCGACCGATGGCCCGCATCGAGACGCCCGCTCGGGTGAGCCGCACGGCCTCGGCCTTCTCGTCGATCCCCAGCCTTGGTCGGCGGCTCGGCACGTTGCGGCGACGCAGATGGGAGAACACGGTGGCGCGGTGAATGCCGTACCTCTCAGCGAGCGCCTTGACTCTCATCCCGGCCAGGTAGTCGCCGACGAGGGCGTCCACCTCGGAGTCGGTCAGAAAAGTTTGAGCCGTCTCGATAGTGCTCGCAACAGGGCCACGACCATCCTTCGGAGCGGTATCCTGGGGACGTCGAGAGACCTCGTAGACCCCACGGTCTAGGCGGTTGACCAGGGTTTTTGTCTTGGGGGCGGAGTTGCCGAACGTACTACTCAGGCACTGATCACATCCCACGCTTGGAAGAGCAGCAGGACAAGCACGAGGGCAGCCCCGACGACGGTCTGCAGCGGGCGCTGTCGCCACAGCGTCTTCGTCACTTCGGACACGCTGCGTGAATCGGAGTAGATGCGGGTGGCGTCGAGCGCCAGCTCCAGGCGTTCGGGGTGATCGGCCTCGTCGGCGACCACCTCGGTGACGTCGACGATCGGCAGGTGCCCGTCGGTGATGATCGCATCGCCGCCGCCGTTGCGGGAATGGTATCCGGTGGAGAAGTCCTTGATCCGATCGACCGCGATCACTTCATTGGCACGGGTGACTGTGTCGACGATGTGGTCTCGTTCGACGTCGGTGTTCTCTTCGATCTTGTGGGTGAGCTGGAGGGTGAACAGGAAGATGCCGACGGCTTTGTCATAGGTACCGGCGGCCAGCCAATCGGCCTGATGTCCGCCGGGCAGCAGCCATCCGCGCGGGCATTTCCAGAACCGCACATGGTGGCGCTGGCCCGGATCTCCGTCGACTTCCTGCTGGTAGGCGAAGTCCTGACGGCGGCCGAACAGCAGCAGCGGGGACACCGGAGCCTGCGGGTAGCTGCGCTTCGTCACCGTCGACCGGATGATCTCCCACGTCGATGCGGGAGTGATGCTGTCGGCGAGGATCCATCCGGCTTCGCGCATCGCATGGTGGATCTGCGCTTCCTCACCGCGCCAGGCGAGATTGACCGGATCGCCGAGCAGACCGTCAGAGGTGCGAGTGCGGCCGATGAAGTAGTTCGGCACATAGATCTGGGACAGGATGCGGTGCAGCCGGGGCAGAGCCAGGTACGACACGACTCCCCAGAATACGAGCAGCGTGAGCACCTGCCACCAGCCGAGGCTGAATCCCTTGAGCAGGATGAGCAGCGCCAGCCAAGTCGAGGCAGCGCCGGCGAACAGGAAGAACAGGTAGTCGAGCACCCCGGTGGGCGTGAAGTGGTGTCGCCGATAGACGAACGGCTGCCTCAGCCGCCGCTTCTGCCCGACCGCCGCACGGGCCGCATCCGTTCCGTCCGTCGTCCCGCCCGTTGTCATGAGGGCCAGTTTAATGATCAGTGCTCAGCCACCGGAATGAGGAAGACCCGACATCCCTTCGCCGAGGCGGTCGGAACGCGGATTCCCACCGCCCCTCACAGAGGCGGCCGGAACGCGGATTCCCGTCTTCCCCTCACCGAGGCGGCCCGACCGAAATCGGTCAGGTTCGTCCCTTGCTCGATGTCTGCTCCCGTCGGCGGCGACCGAGTGCGGCGAGAGCGGTGGCTGCGAGCTCCGGGCTGTCGTCGTCGCTGAGCTCGGCAATGAGGTCACTGCTGCGGTCGCCGGACATTTCGAGGAGGACTTGGAGCACCCGGAACCGTATCTGGGGATCGTGTGAGTCCGCTTGTCGATGCAGTTCGGTGAGTACCCATTCGCCGATGTCGGCAGTCGGTCCGGTCGCGTCGACGATGAAGCCGAGTGTCTCGGCCGCCTCGATGTCCTTCGGTCCATTCATTGCCATGTCGAGCAGCACGGGCACGGCTTTCTCATCACCTGAGCGGCCGAGGGTGAGTGCGGCGATGCTGCGGGTATCAGGGTCGAGATCGTCGAGTCCCTTGTCCAGCGCCTGTTGGATCATCGAAATCGAGCGTGAGTCGAGTTTCTCATCAAGTGTGGTCCTGCGGATCTCGTCGAGGGCCAGCAGTGCATTGCGACGCACTTGGGCAGATGCGTCGTCCATTCCGACCACCACATGAGGCACGGCCTCGGCACTGGCCTGGGCGAGCGCCCACCGCATGGCCCCGGCCGCGTTGAGCACGGTCTCCTGCAGGACTGCCTGCGACAGGGCCTCGATCGGCATTCCGCCGTCGACTCCGCTGCCGAGTGCGGCCTTGCGCCGTTGGATGACACCGACGGATTCGAGGGAGCACATGAGATCGATGGTGTACAGGAGAGACTCGCCGTCGGCTCAACCGAGCCGAGCGACGGACTGGAGGTGGTCGAGCAGACGCCGCTCGGCCGCGATCCGCTCACGTGCCTGGGCGATGAGGTCCCCGAGCACTGTGCCGGGGTCGACGATGAGCATTGCCACCTCTTCTCTGCTGTCAGCCACTCTATGCCGCAATAGTGGCCCTCCGGGTGCATTGTTCCGAAGTTCTTCGATGCCTGGGACCTTTCGGACGTCGCTCAGCGGCCGCAGGCGGACTTCGCGCAGGTGCTGGAACACGCACTGAAGGAAGGGATCCGAGACCCCGGCCGTGTGCCGACGGGCTTGCCCCACCCGTCGGCACACGCACGATCAGACCTTCCCTGTGCCGATCTAGACCGTGGCCTCGGACCCCAGTGCGACCACCCGCTTGGCTGCGTCCAAGGCGTGGGCGAAGCCGGCATCCGGGTCATCGAACATGTCCCGGGTCGCCATGGCGTGAGCCCGCACTGTGTCGTCCTCTGCATGAAGCCTCTCATCGACCACTGACACGAGGTCCTCGCCGAGGGCCACAAGCGCTCGGCTGAGGCTCTTCTGCATCTCGAGATCCCCGCGCCCCAACTGTGTCACCAGGGCGGATGCCAGTTCTTCACGATTGTCACCGGGCACAAGGGCAACGGCGGCTCTCCACGCGCTGCGGGCCACCTCGGTGTCGGTATGGGCGATGAGGGCGGTGCCGATCCGGGCCGGGTCCATGGCCGGCCAGGCGCGGACGTCACCGATCTTCGACAGGGTGTGCAGGGATTGGCTGATCGCCTGCGGCAGCGGCGAGTCGAGTTCGGCGACGAGGCGGGCAACGGTGTCGTCGGCGGGCAGCCGAGTGAGCGCCCAGGTGAGCATGTCGCGGACGAAGAAGTCCGGTTCGATGCGGCACCGGGCGATGAGCACGTCGAGGTCACGGGGCTCGGCCCGGGTGCCGATGGCCATCGCCGCTTGCAGGCGCTGCTGCGGGGTCGACGCACTCAGCGCGTCGATCATGGGGTCGCCGGTGTCGTTCCGAGGGCCGATACCAGTCGAAATCTCCGGTTCGGAAACCTGGTGGTGTTTGAGTGGATGTGTCATGGTCTCCACCTCCTTGTCACCCAGTGAAGACCCTGACATCGTGTCAAGGTCAAGGAGGATGGACTCGCTTCCCTCTCGTCCTCAGCGCGGAGCCTCAGCCTCCGCTCGACCAGCCTCCGCTGACCGGAGCAGTGGTGCTCGGACCGGGGCCGCCGTCCGAGTCGGAATCGGAGGATGAGGATCCGATCGACGAGGAGTCCGAGGTCGGCGATGAACCTGTCGACGACGATTCCGAGGACAGAAAGAGGACGGCAACGAGGATGCCGGCAACGGTCAGGATGCCGACAGCGACGAAAGAGAAGACCACTATGAGGCAGGTCATCAGAGGTGGGCGGTTGCTGCGCCGAACGATTCTCACCATGGTTCAAGCCTAAGCTGTGCGGGGTCATCCGAAACCGGCCCGCACTCGGCTCCGCTCGACCCCTCACCGCCACTCGGCCGAGACCTTCCTGTGATAAAAACCTCGGCGTTGCCCCATGCGCTCTTAAGTTTGTTGCACTATCGTTATATTCATGCCTCGTCTGACATCATCTCGCAAGGGCCGCCGGTCCGTGCTCACTGGTGCCCTCATCGGGCTCGGGGCTGCAGTGATGGCACTGGTCGTGGGCGCCGTCATCATCCTCAATTCCCCCATTTCGTTCGGTTCCACGAAGATCAGGCAGATGCAGATGGCTTCGGTCAACCAGCTCAGTCAGCAGCAGATCGACAATGCTCGGCTCATCATCGGCGTCGGCCGCGGCGGTGACTTCGTTGACCACGCGATCCGCATCGCCCTCATGACTGCCTTGCAGGAGTCCTCGCTGCGCAATCTGGATTCCGGCGACCGCGATTCGGTCGGCCTGTTCCAGCAGCGCCCCTCCCAGGGATGGGGCGAACCCCATCAGCTCACCGATCCCATCTACGCGACGAAAGCCTTCTACGGGATCAACCCCGAGGTCGAGAACCCCGGTCTCAATCAGATCGACGGTTGGGATGCGATGCAACCGACCGAAGCGGCACAGTCCGTGCAGCGCTCAGCTCTCCCCGACGCCTACGGGCAGTGGGAATCCTTGGCCGATGACCTCCTCGGCACTCAGGCCGACGTCGAAGCCCTCGACTGAGACGCTGGCAGCCCCGACAGCCCGAACCCCGCGACAACCGCAACTACCCCACGATGCCTGATATCGCATGACCACGCCCGGTTGTCCGGTAATCTGCACTCATGGCCTCCATTCCCGATTCCGTTCCCGTCAATGACGACGTCGAGCAGCTCCTGCTCAATCCCGAGGACCATCTCGAAGCCATCACCGAGACCGCCGACCTCTTCAAGGCCCTCGCCACACCCTCCCGACTGAAGATGCTGCTCGTCCTCACCCACGGCGAGGCCACGGTCACGCACATCGTCGAGGCGACCGGACTGTCCCAGCCGCTGGTGTCCCAGCACCTGAAGTTCCTCCGCGGGCTCCACCTCGTCGGCGTCAACCGGATCGGCCGCGAAGCCTACTATTCGCTCAAGGACGACCACGTCGCCCACATCATCGTCGACGCCATCGCCCACACGATCGAGGCCCACGAACACTGAGTTCTGCCCGGGGCGCTGCTTCCGCAGCGATTCCTTCGCCGAGGCGGCCCACCCCTACCGACGTCGACGACGTGTCAGAGCCTCAGGTCCCCCGCCGACGATCCATACGATGAGGGCCACGAGCACGGCGCCGATCCACTGTCCCGCCTGCAGCCGTTCCCCGGCGATGAGGGATCCGAGCACCACCGCTGACAGCGGCTGCAGCAGCATGAGCGCAGCGGTCATCGACACCGGCACCAGCGGGCTGGAGATGCTCAGCAGCACCCACGACAGCGCCTGACCGCAGACGGCCAGGGCGATCATCCAACCCCAACCGGCCCAGCCGAGGTCGAAGTCGAGTCCGCCGAGGGTCAGCCCGGCCACGGCGGTCATCACACCGGCGGCGATCGTGCCCACCTGGACCGGGGCGACGACGAAGTCTCCGGCGACCTTCCGACTGTGGTGGATGCCGAAGATGTACACGCCGTAGAGCACACCGGACAGCACCCCGAAGATCGCTCCCCGCGTCGGATTCGCCGCCGTCTCATCAGCACCGAACACTCCTCCGGTCAGCAGCATGCCGACGATCATGATGGGCACGCAGCCGATGAACAGCCAGCCCGGCCGGGAACCGCCGAACGCCCACACCAGTGCCGGGAACACGATGACTTGGACGCTGATGAGGACCGTGGACACACCCAGACCGGCGTCGAGCACGCTCTGGGCCCACAGCACATAGTCGATGCCGAGCGCGGCACCGGAGACCGCGGCGATGAGGATCGCCTTCGGTGGAAACCGCCCGTGCCGACGCAGCTCGAGCACCGCCAACGGAGCGAGCACAACGACCGCGATCCAACACCGCAGGAAAGCGGCAGTGGGGGCGGTCGCCTCGGCGAGGATGACGAAGAGCCCGGCCGACCCGAGCAGAACGGCCGCGAGAATGACGCCGATCACCGGCAGGGCCTTCGGTGGCGGAGGCGGCCCGCCCGCTCGCACATCCTCGGCGCTCATCGAATCCCCTCGGAAGGGCTCATCTCACGACGTTCAGGGCTCATCCCTTGAAGTCGAGGATGCGGTCGATGGCTTCGGCCGTCCGGTCCGCTCCGACGGCCAGCGACAGGCGCACCGACCTGGATCCGTCGACGGAGTCGAAATCGTCACCGGGGGCGAGCGCAACGCCGGTGGCCTCGAGCACCTGCTCACACCATTGGCCGGAGGTCGCCAAGCCCGCGCGGTCGAGGATGTCATCGACGCGGGCGTACATGTAGAAGGCGCCGTCGGGTGGGGCCATCTCGCCGAAGCCGAGGTCGGCAGCGGCGTTCAGCACATGCTCGCGGGCCCCGGCGAATGAGGCCACGGCCGCTTCGCATTCGGCATAGGACTCATCGGCGAAGGCCGCGACCGCCGCGTACTGCGCCGGAACCGGGGCGCACAGGGAAAGATTTCCCGTGACGTTCTGGGCCGGGGCGACGAGCGCTTCGGGCAGGATCGCCCAGCCGAGGCGCCACCCGGTCATGCCCCAGTATTTGGAGAACGAGGAGATGACGATGGCAGTGTCGTCGTGGGCGAGTGCGCATTCTCCGCGGGTGCCGATATAGCTGATGCCGTGGTAGATCTCATCGGAGATCACCTGCACCCCGTTGTCTCGGCACCAGTCGACGATCTGCCCGAGTGCCTCGGGGCCGATCATCGTGCCCGTGGGGTTCGCGGGTGAGGCGAGCATGAGCCCCTTGAGCGGGGCCTTCGCATGGGCGGCGGCCAAGAGGTCGACGGTGGGCTGGAACCCTTCGTCGGCACCGCAGTCGAGTTCGACGACCTCGCAGCCGAGTGCCGCGAGGATGTTCTTGTACGCGCCGTATCCGGGCCGGGCCAGAGCCACCCGATCACCGACGTCGAAGCAGGTGAGAAACGTCGTCTGGAAGGCGCCGGAGGATCCGGTCGTCACGGCGATGCGGTCGGGTGCGATGTCGAGTCCGTACCAGTCGCGGTAGTGGGAGGCGATGACTTCGCGAAGTTCGGGGATGCCGAAGATCGGCGAGTATCCGAGTCCCGTACCGTCGTTCATGACTTCGGCGGCGCGGGTGAGCACTGGGCTGGGCGCGCCCTGGGTCGGTTCGCCCAGGCACATGGCGATGGTGTCGCGACCAGCGCGCTGCATCTGCCCGACGGTGGCGACGATGCCCATCGCTGCGAAGGGCTTGACCAGCCCGGAACGGGCGGAGGCGGCCGGACCGGAACCGGCGGAGGCTGCCGGACCGGAAACGGCGGAGCCCCGGGTGGTGGGGTCGGCCTCTGCGAGGGTGGATGAGGTCATCGGTTCACTTCTTCTCACGCGGGAGGCGGCCGAGGGTGTAGAACTCCGGGTTCGGGAGCATTCCGGAGATGTGGGCCATGCGGTTGGACAGCCCGAAGAAGCCGGTGATCGCGGCGATGTCCCAGGCGTCTTCGGCGTCGAATCCGTGGTCGGCAAGCCTCTGGTGGTCGGCGTCTCCTACGGCCCACGGTTCGTCGCAGACCTTCACGGCGAAGTCGAGCATAGCCATCTGACGTGGGCTGATATCAGCCTGGCGGTAGTTCGTGGCGACGACATCGGCGATGAGCGCGTCTTTCTGGAAGATCCGCAGCATCGCCCCGTGCGCGACGACGCAGTAGAGGCAGTGATTGATCGCCGAGGTGGCCACGACGATCATCTCCCGATCGGCTTTGGTCAGGTTCCCCGTCTCCTTCTCCATGAGCGCGTCATAGTAGGCGAAGAAGGCGCGGAATTCGTCCGGTCGGCGGGCCAGGGCGAGGAAGACGTTGGGCACGAAGCCCGACTTCTCGGCGACTTCGAGGATCTGGGCGCGGATGTCATCGTCGACGTCGTCGATGTCAGCAAGTGGGTATCGCATATCCCTTATGCTAGCCCGGGTGGATCGGTTTAAGTCGAGCCCGCTCGCTGTGAGGGCAGGTGGCGGTGTGCGCCCGTGAGATGCCCAGACGGAGCGGTGCGAGCGATACAGTGAAGGCGTCAGGTCCGTCCCGGCTTCCGCCGCAGGCCGTTCGCGCATCGAAGGAGATCACCATGACCGCAGACAATGCAGCAGACACCGGCTCGACCGGCGAGGTCCAGCTCGACAACGGCGTATTCCGGGTGACCAAGTGGACGATCCGGCCCGACGGCGTCATCCCGATGCACAAACATGAGTATGAGTACGTCGTGGTGCCGATGGTCACGGACACGATGCTCGTGCACAATTCGGATGGCACCGAGATCCGTGCCGAGCTCGAGGCCGGAGTCTCCTACACACGCCCGGCAGGGTCCGAGCACGAGGTCTCGAATCCCGGAGGCAGCGCCGACGTCGTCTTCGTCGAGGTCGAACGCCTCTGAGTCCGCGGGCGGGCACTCCGTAAGGAGAAGTCAGCCTCAGCGGGTGGGGATCTCCCAAGTGTGGACGGGCTTGCCGGTCGCCTGGTTCGCCAGGTAGGCGTCCATCATCGCCGTGATGCCCTCGACGCGTTCGGGTGAGTCCTGTCGGCTTCCGGGCGCGAGGCTCTCGAGGGCTTTCAGCTGCCAGGTCGCACCGTTGATGCGGCGGTCGGCGCGGCCCTCGATGATCGACATGTATTCGTCGATGACGTCCTTGTCGATGTTCAGTCGTGCCAGTCCGCGCCTGGCCTGGGGGGCGAGCACATCGGTGACGAGGTCGGCCACGCCGATGCGCCCGATCTTCGGCCACGTCACGCGCGCCTCGATCCCGTCCTTGGCACAGGCGTTGAAGTTCTCCTCCGCCTCGGCGAACGACATCCGCGACCACACGGGACGGTTCTCACCGACGAGAAACTCGGCCAGTCCGTAGTAGAAGGCCGCATCGGCGACCATGTCGACCGGGGTCGGGCCGGCCGGCAGCAGCCGGTTCTCGACACGGATATGGGCGCCGCCGTCATCGGAGTTGTAGATGGGACGGTTCCACCGCCACACGGTGCCGTTGTGCAGATTGAGTTCGAAGAGCTTCGGAGCGTCGGCGGCACGGAATTCGACGAAGTCCTTGATCTCCGGCAGCAGCGGCGGGAAGTAGCGGACGTTCTCCTCGAAGAGGTCGAAGACGCTGGTGATCCATCGTTCGCCGAACCACACTCGGGGACGCACACCCTGGTTGACCAATTCGGGCGTGCGGGTGTCGATGGACTGCGCGAAGATCGGGATCCGGGATTCGTGCCACAGCTTGCGGCCGACGAACAGCGGCGAGTTCGCTGCCATCGCGACCTGCGCCCCGGCGATCGCCTGCGAGGCGTTCCACGCATCGGCGAACCGGTTCGGCGCCACCTGCAGGTGCAGCTGCATCGACGTGCAGGAGGACTCCGGAGCGATATCGGAGAACTCCGCCTTGCACCGCTCTTCGCGGCCGAGCTCGATGCGGACGTACTCGCCGCGGGCGTCGATGACCGAGTTGCTCAGCGCCTCGTACCGGTTCTCCTCGGTCATCCACTTCTCGTCGGTGAGGAACTCGGTGGTCAGGGTCGGCAGGGTACCGATCGACACCGCCTTGAGTCCGTCCTCCTCGGCGGCCTTCTGCGCTTTCTCCAGGCGGTGGGCGACACCGGCTTCAAGTGTTTTGAGCCCACGGCCCGCGACCTGAAGCACCGGGTGGTTGAGTTCGAGGTTGAACGCGCCGATCTCGGATTGGTACTCGTCATCGAGTCGGGCGAGCACTTCCTTGTTCCGCAGGCTCGGCTGATTGCCGTCGCCGACGAGGTTGAGCTCGAGTTCGAGCCCGATCGTGCCCGCCGATTTGAAATCCGCATGGCGAAGGTAGGTATCGAAGAGCTCGAGATTCTCTGCGAGCTTCTCTCGATACAGTGTGCGTTCTTCCGGCGTGTACCGCTTCGAGCTGACTGCCTCACCCATAGGACAAGCAAACCACAGACGGCTGGGTTTGCGCGGTGATCTCCGTCCCGCATCCAGGCACACATCTGGTGCCGTCACTGGTCATGCATCGATCGCACCATCCGGACACCGCGGGAGACGGCAACCGGCCTTCCGTAGACTCGCACCATGACTTCCACCACATCGCCGTCGCCCCAGCCCGCTGACTTCGTCGAACAGGCGAAGCGACGCCTGCCCGACATGCTCGCCGACATCGAACGGGTCATCTCCCTCGAGACCCCCTCCCACGACAAGGCGGCCGTGGCCGCGGGTGCTCGGGACTTCGCCGCGCTCCTGGACGACCGCCTCGGCGCCGAGGCGGAGCTGCTCGACGTCGACGGCACCACCCACGTGCGCCTGCGCTTCGGCACCGGGCCTGCCCGCGTCGTCCTGCTCAACCACCAGGACACGGTGTGGCCACACGGCACGCTCGAACGTCTCCCGTTCTCCACCGAAGACGGGATCCTCCGCGGTCCCGGCAGCTTCGACATGCTCACCGGAGCGATCATGAGCGTGCACGCGACCGCGATGGTGGCCGACCACCTCGGCGCGGGCGGGTTGGACGGTCTGTCGATCCTCGTCACCGGTGATGAGGAGATCGGCTCCCTGTCCTCCTCGGATCTCATTCGCGCCGAGGCGGCCGAGGCGAAGGCCGTGTTCGTCATGGAGGCGAGCGCCGACGGCGCGCTCAAACTCGAGCGCAAGGGCACGAGCAACTACGTGCTGAAGTTCACCGGCAGGGCCTCGCACGCCGGCCTCGAACCGGAGAAGGGCATCAACGCGGGCATGGCCCTGGCCCTGACCCTGCCGTTGGTGGCAGGGCTCGCCGACGCTTCAGCGGGGACGACGGTGGTGCCGACCGTGATCAGCGCGGGGACGACGTCGAACACTGTGCCGGCCGAAGCCCGGGTGGACATCGATGTGCGCGCCCGGACGGCGGCCGAGCTCGAACGCGTGGATGCGCAGATCCGTGAGTTGGCTGAGAAACCTCAGGTGGAGGGCTCGACGACGGAGGTCCTCGGCGGGATCAACCGGCCTCCGTTCGAACGGGAGCAGTCGGCTGCGCTCTTCGACCGGGCGACGGCCCTTGCGGGTGAACTCGGGCTGCCCGCGCCGCAGGGAGTGTCGGTGGGCGGAGCCTCGGATGGGAACTTCACTGCCGGTGACGGCATCTCCACCCTCGACGGTCTGGGCGCCGTCGGTGATGGGGCGCATGCCGAACACGAACACGCCGTCGTCGACGAGATCGCCCCGCGCACCGCTCTGTTGGCCGCCCTCATCGCCGATCAGCTGCAGGGCTGAGGCGGATCGGACGGCTGCACGGCTGAGCGAACTCGGCGGGCTGCCGCCACCCAGTCCCGCTGCCAGCGCGCCAGGGACTCCCCTACGCAGTTAAGTGTGCGCAGATTGCCAGTTTCGAGCCGAGAATGTGCAATCTGCGCACAGTTACCTGTCGGTAACCGCGGTCAGCTCGGCGGCTAATCGACTGGGTAACCTGCCGCGCGCATCTGCTCCGGTGACTTCAGCGTGAACAGCCAGTCGCGAAGCCGCGGATCCGGCTGAATCGCCCTCCGCGCCTTTAGCCGATCCTCACCGACGAGGTAAAAGTGGTAGCCGTGCTCGCCGAGGTGGCCCATGAGCTCCCACGATTTCGCGCGGTCATCGAGGACCTCGCACAGAATGTCCGGGTGCACCGCGGCGAGGAAGTCCCGCCCGTGGGCGAGGACGTCGTTCTCCCCGCCTTCGACGTCGATCTTCACCGTCACACGCGGCGTCTCGCCCCGCCACGAACCGTCGGGAAGGCCCTCCCCCGGCTGCGACTGCGTGTCTCGGTCCGGCACTTCGGCCAGCACCTCGGGCAGGAGGGCGTCGAGGGAGGTGAAGCGCACCTCGGCGTCAGAGTCGAAGTGCATGTCCGAGGAGTAGAACGACGGCAGCGCCGATCCCCCGTCCCCGATGGGCACCTTCATCCAGGTGTCGGGACTGCCGACTCCGGTCGGGTGGACGGTCACGCGGGTGTTGAAGCCGTTGCGGTCGATGTTCTTCTCCGCGCCGGCGACGACAGCCGGGATGATCTCGAAGAGGTGGGCGCGCACATTCTCGTTCGCCGCGAGGACGGCCATGGTGAACACTCCGGTGTAGGCTCCGATGTCGAGGAAGACGTCCGCGTCCGCACTGAGCGCGACCATGAGATCGAGGGCGAACGCGTCTTCGGGTTCGGTGCGGCGGCCTTTGCCCCAGTAGAACTCCTTGGCGATTTCGCAGCGGAAGGGCTCGACGAGGACGAAGTCCGCTCCTCCCGCTCGTCCGCGCACCTCGGTGAGTTCGATGGGGGCGGGGAGGCGACCGATTTTCAGCCCTCTGATCCAGGGCGCGATCGTTCGCAGCAGCGGGTGGAACGCCGGTTGAGCGAGGGCGGTTTTGACCGGCAGCTTGAGGCCGAACCAGGACTGTCTGCGTGCGGTGAAAGTGCGCAGGTCGTCGTTCACGACGGTGGCCCCCTTGCTGACAGGAAGACTTCTGTTCACACTATCAATCCCCGGACCGCCGCTCCAGGGTTTCTTTTCCGGAGGTATTGCGATGAGGCTCCAGAGTCCTTCCCGACCTGAATCGCGATACTCGCCTCCTCATTGCGGACCGTTGGCATAAGGTGGAAGCGAAGACCCATCCGCCCCGTTGCGAAGCAGGAGCCCGGCATATGAAGCTCAAGTCAGTCACCCTCCACCAAGTCTCGATTCCTCTCGTCACCCCGTTCGAGACCTCGTTCATGCGGGAGACGGAGAAGGACTGCTACCTCGTCGAGGCGGTGTTCGACACTCCGAAGGGCGAGATCACCGGGTGGGGTGAGTCCGTCGCGATGATCTCCCCGCTCTACTCCTCCGAGTACGTGGCCGCCGGCATCGACGTCACTCGCCGCTGGCTGGCACCGCTGCTCTTCGACGTCGAGGACCTCACCGCGGAGACCGTCGGGTGGCATCTCCGCCACGTCATCGGCCACCCGATGGCGAAGTCCGCACTCGAGATGGCCGTCATCGAAGCTCAGCTGAAGCTCAACGACCAGTCGTTCAAGGACTACCTGGGCGGAGTCGTCGATACGGTTCCCTCGGGCGTATCGGTGGGCATCCAGGATTCCGTCGAGGAGACCGTCAAGGTCATCGGCGACTACCTTGACGAGGGGTACGCCCGGATCAAGCTGAAGATCAAACCCGGCAAGGACATCGCCCCCGTGGCCGCCGTGCGCAAGGCCTTCGGCGACGACTTCGGCTTCCAGGTCGATGCCAACGCCGCCTACACCCTCGTCGACGCTGCTCATCTGCGGCGCCTCGACGAATACGGATTGCTCCTCATCGAACAGCCCCTCGGCGAAGCCGATATCCGCCAACATGCGGAGCTCGCGAAGCTCATGGACACCCCGATGTGCCTTGATGAGTCGATCGTCTCCGCCGAGGCGGCCGCGGACGCGATCATGTTGGGAGCCACCTCCGTGATCAACATCAAACCCGGACGGGTCGGCGGGTTCATCGAGGCGAAGAAGATCCACGATCTCGCCGCCGCCCACGGCGTCGCCGTCTGGCACGGCGGAATGGTCGAAACCGGACTGGGGAGGGCTGCGAATGCGGCTCTGGCCTCGCTGCCGGGCTTCACCCTGCCCGGCGACATCTCCGGCTCGAACCGCTTCTTCCATGAGGACATCACCGAGGAGATCGTCATGTACGACGGCAAGGTCGACGTGCCCACCGGCATCGGCTTCGGCGTCTCCATCGACCTGGCCAAGCTCGAACGCTTCCGCACGGATTCGCTGGAGATCCTGCCCGGACAGTGAGCCGAACCCCCGCCGAGGCGGCCCACCCTCATCGGTCATCGGCCGGTGGAGGTGGGCCGCCTCAGTCGTGGGTATGAGTCTCCTCGGCGGCGTCCTTCGCCCGATCGAACTGGAACGTCGAGTGTTCGATCGCGATCTTGTGGTGCTCCGTCAGGCATTCCTGCAGAGCCTTGAGAATGCGCGGAGCATGCCCGTCATAGAAGCATTCGTCCGCGAGTACCACATGAGCGGTGAGCACCGGCAGATTCGAGTCGATTCGGGTGATGTGGAGGTCGTGGATTTCCCGCACATGCTCGACGGCTTCGAGGTGCTCGCGGACCTTGTCGAGGTCGAGTTCCTTCGGCGCCGCTTCGAGCAGGATCGATCCGGTCTCACGCAGGATGGCGAACGCTCTGGGGACGATGAGCGCCGCGATAACCAGAGCAGCGACCGCATCGGCGCGCTCCCACCCGAAGAGCCAGATCGCCAGAGCGGCGAAGATCACGGCCACCGAGCCGAGTGCATCGGCAATGACCTCGAGGAACGCGGCCTTGAGGTTGAGGGAGTCTTCCTTCGATGAGCTGAGGATGACGATGGAGACGAGATTGCCCACGAGGCCGATGGCACCGAAGAGCAGCAGGCCCGGGCCGGGCACCTCCGGCGGGACGAAGAATCTCCGGATGCCTTCGATGAGGCTGTAGACGCCGAGCCCCAGCAGCAGAGTCGCCTGGGCACCGGCGGCGAGCACTTCCGCCCGGCGGAACCCCCAGGTCTTCTGTCCGCCCGTCGGTTTGCTGACCAGACTCGCCGCGAAGAGTGCGATCCCGATGCCGATGAGATCGACGGCATTGTGGCCGGTGTCGATGAGCAGCGCCAGGCTGCCCGTGACGACGGACCCGATGAGCTGGAAGACGAAGATCGTCGCGACGATGCCGAAGACGATCCTCAGCTGCCGCCGTGAACCTGAACCATGCGCATGATCATGAGCCATAGATACCTCCTCGACTCAACACATTAACATATGCACATTTATTTATGCATCTGGTCGGCCTCGACGAAGAATCGGAGCCACCCGAGCCCGGCTGCAGGACACATCACCGCCCGGCCGGTCGGCACCTCGGCGCGCTCCGTGCACGAAACGGCCGCCCAAGAGGTCCTCAGCGGCCGCTGCCGACGCGATGCGCGCGCCCCGGCATCCGCTGCTGTCAGCTCTGAGTGTCCTGACCGTCGTCGTCCTGACCGCGGGTGCCCCTTCCGTCGGTGCCCTGATCGTCGCCGGGCTCATCGCCACCGGGCGCGGCTTCGCCCGAGCCGACCCCGGCCTGACCGGTCCCCGCCGCGCCTGCTCCGCTTTCGTCGAGGCGGCGCTTCGCCTCGTCGATATAGGCCTGGACATCGAAGCCGGTGGCCTTCTTCACCTCGTCGCCGATCCGGTCGAGATCGACCCCGCTGTCGTCGAGGAAGGCCTTCGGGTCGAAGCCGGAGCGGTTCGATCGTGGACCGGCGGCCGCGCCGTCTGCCACGACCCCGTCGACGACCTTGCCTGTACTCCCATCCGCGGCAGAGGCTCCGTCCGGTCCCCCGCTGTCGGATCCGCCGGACCCACCAGGCCCTCCCGGCTTTCCGGACCCGTCCGGCCCATCACCACTCGAACCAGCCTCGCCGGAGCCCTTCGCCTTGGCCACGAGGTCGGTGAGGTCGACTCCGGTCGTTCCGCGCACGACTTCGAGGACCTGCGAGAGGTTGTTCGATACGGAGTTCGCGAGCTTCGATTCGCCATCGGTGGACACGATCGAGAGATCCTTGATGTTCGCGTACGGTGCGACGAGCTCGCCTGCTACGCTCGGCAGCACTTCGAGCACCTTCGACAGCACGGCCGCATCGTTGAACTGCTTGTAGGCCTCGGCCTGGGCCCGCAGCGCCTCGGCTTCCGCCTCACCGCGCGCCCTGATCGCATCGGCTTCAGCTTCACCCTCGAGCCGGATCGCCTCGGCGTCCTTCGACCGACGGTGCAGTTCGGCGGCTGCCTCGGCCCGACCCTGCGCCTCGATCTCATACGCCCGCGCATCGGCGGAGGCCTGCTGCCGGTAGCGTTCGGCGTCGGCGGGTCGGCGCACCTCGGCATCGAGCTGTTCGGCACGCAGTTCCGCGGCTTCCTTCGCCACGATCCGGTCTTTTTCGAGCAGCTTCTGCTTCTCGGCTGCCGCCGCCAGCGGGCCCGCATTGTCGGCCGTCGCCTGACGCTGATCGGCCTCTTCCTTCAGCGCGGCCCGGCGCAGAGCCAGCTGCTGCTGCTGTTCGGCGATAGCCTGGTCGGTCAGCGCCTGCTGCTTCTGGGTCTCCTCGTTCTGCTGCGCCTGCTCGACGGCCGATGCGCGACCGGCGTTCGCCTCGGCGATGGCGGCGTTCTTCGCCACCTCGGCGGCCTGCGGACGGCCCCAGTCGCGCAGGTAGCTGCCTTCGTCCTCGACCGCCGAGATCTGGAACGTGTCGATGATGAGGCCCTGATTGTTCATCGAGTGCGCGGACTCCTCCTGCACCTGCGCGGCGAAGGAAGCGCGATCCTGGATGATCTGCTCGACGGTGAGCGTGCCGACCACGGCGCGCAGGGTGCCCGAGAGGATCTCCTTCGAGTAGTGGTCGATCTGGTCCTGCTGGTCGAGGAAGCGCTGCGCGGCCTTGCGCACATCATCCTCGGTGCCGCCGACCTTGACCTGGGCGACTCCGCGCAGACGCAGGGCGATGCCGTTGATGGAGATGCCGTCGATCTCGACGGAGATCTGCCGCGAGGACAGCGACAGGATGAACGCCTTCTGCACGATCGGATAGACGACAGAACGACCGCCGATGACGATGCGACCGGTGCCGGACGATCCCGAAGCGTTGCGTCCGGTGATGATGAGCGCTTCGGACGGTGAGGCGATCTTGTAGGACCTGAGGATCACGAGCAGGGCAATGAGAATGATGACGACGAGGATGCCGATTCCTCCGACGCCGAAGAGCAGGTCCATCAGTGGGCCTTTCATCGCGGTTGGGCGGCCGTTCTCCGGGCCGTCCCATTCATCCTATGCGAGGCCACGGACACAGGACAGGGAGGATGTCCGCCGAGGCGGCCCTTCACGCCCGCCGTCCGTCCATATCCGCACCTGCCGCCCCTCGCCGAGGCGGTCGGGCAGAGCCGTCCGCGCTGCGGGCTCGCGGTGTCGATCAGTCGATCATCTGCCCCAGTCGCCGGGAGGGCCCGCCAACAGCAGCCCGGAGAAGACGAGGACGACGAAGATGATCCCGAGGCCGACCGCCAGCCACGGCGACCGGATGCACCAGGAGGTGAGCTTCTCGAACCAGGTCTGCGGGGTGCGGCCGTTGCGGCCCAGCCCCCAGTCGCCTTCAAGAGATCCGGTCTTCTCCACCGAGCGCTCGAAGGGAATCGTGGCATAGGGGATGAACGCCGACCCGAGGCCGGTGGCGATCCGACGCTTGCTCCACTGCTGCGAGGTGCCGACGCCGATGACGGCGATGACGAAGCAGATGAAGACGAAGCCGTGGATGCCTCCGCCGATCCGCACGCCCACCTCGGTGGTGTGGGTGATGTACTTGAGGAACATGCCGATCAGCAGCAGAGTCCAGGTCACGGTCTCGGCGATGGCGAAGAAGTTGAAGAAGCGTTTGGGAGTCACGGAAGACCATTGTGCCCGGACAAGGTGAACGACCCCTGAGGAGCGCCGGCAGATGAGTCCATCGGTCTCAGATCCGAATCAGGGCAGGCTCAGCTGCGTCATCCTCGCTGCGGCGTCGGATTCTCACCATGGTCATGGCCGTCTTCACAGATGAGAACGGCCCGACGCGGGCGGCGACCGTCTCCAGTCACCGACCACGTCGGGCCGTCCGTGCCGATCAGGGCACGCCGTCTCGGCTGCCGCTCAGCTGCGGCGGCGACGCGAACCCAGCGTCATCACCAGACCGAGCGCGATGAGCGCTCCGGCCGAGAGAATCAGCGGCAGGGCTTCGTTACCGGTCCGCGGCAGGTCTCCTCCACCGCCGCCGTTGCCGCCGTCACCGGCTCCAGGTCCATCACCCTCGGCGACGACCTCGAAGGATCCGGTCAGCGGGTCTCCGCCTTCGCAGTCGACGGTGACGTCATAGGTGCCGATGTAGCTGTCGACCACCGAGTCGTCGAGTCCGCGGACTCCGAATCGGGCAGTGCCGTCGCCTCCGACCTCGGCGGGCTGTTCGAACGTCTCGATCTTCCCGTTGTTCGGGGTCACCGTCATCGTCGCCGTGGTGTCGGCGGCGCAGCCGGTGGCCGCGACCTGGACGCCCTTCTCACTGACGAAGTCCGGCGCTTCGATCGTCTTCGGATCGATGCTCAGTGTTCGTTCGTCAGGGGCCTCGGTCGGCGTCTCCGTGGGCGGATCGGTGGGATCCGTGGGTGGAGTCGTCGGATCGGTCGGCGGATCCGTCGGCGCGTCGGCCAGCTCATAGGCCAGCGTGTGGACGGCGAAGCCGATGGCGGGAGCGAAGATGTCGATGGACTCCTTGCTCACGTTCTCGATGGTGTCCGTGGGCTGGTGGTAGTTCGTGTCGTGCTTCTCGCCGACGGTGCCGCCGAACATCTCAGCCTCTTCAGCCGTCTTCGTGCCGTCTGCTCCGGAGAACAGGCCGCTGGCCGGGATACCGTTGTCGATGAACGCCTGGTAGTCCGAACGTCCGGAGAAGTCGGTGCCGACGTTGGGCTGGTCGATGTCGGCGAAGTAGTCGGTGAAGATCTTCTCGAGCTCGGCCGAACCTTCGGGGACGTTGACGCCGTCGGGGATCGGCACATCGGAGCCGTCGGAGTCGAGCGTGCCGACGATGTAGTTGTCAGAGCCGATCATGTCGAAGTTCATGTAGGACTTGATCTTGCCCAGCTCGGCATCGTCAAGGCTCGCGACGTACTTCGTCGAACCGACGAGTCCGACCTCTTCCGCGCCCCACCAGCCGAAGCGGATGGCGTTGTCGACTGCGGTCGGCTGCTCGGCAAGCGCTTCGGCCGAAGCGAGGAGCGCCGCGGTCCCCGAACCGTTGTCGTTGACGCCGGGGCCTTCTTCGACCCCGTCGAGGTGGGCGCCGAACATCTGGACGTTGTCATGGTCGCCGGCCTTGGTCTCGGCGATGACGTTCCAGGTCGTCTCGGTGACGAACTCGGTCTCGAGCGTGAAGTCGGCGGTCAGGGCCGCGGCTTCGGCCGCCGCATCGTCGGCGGCGGCTTCCTCCGTCTCGTCGGCACCCTGCCCGAGACCCGCCTCGGCGTCAGTCTGGCTGCCCGCTTCTGCGCCGGCCTCGGCACCTGCGGCTTCGACCTTCTCGAGGAGGTCGGTGCCGACGTTGTAGGTGACCGTCACCGTCGGGGCACTGCCTTCCATCCGCTCACCCAGGGTGGCGTTGAGCTCCTCGTCCGGGTTGTCCTTGTCGTTGTTGTAGATGATGACCGCTGCGGCACCGGCCTCGGTGGCGGCCTTGGTCTTCTCACCGAAGGCGCATTCGCCGCGGGACACGAGCACAAGCGCACCTTCGGCGCTGGAGTCGAAGTCACTGGCCTGACAGCCGAGCTGTCCGCCGGCCAGGTCGCTGTTGTCGTCATCGACCGGCAGCACCACCGGCAGATCGGTCAGCGGCTCAGTGGTTCCCTCTGTGTATGAGGCGGTCGCAACCTTGACCGCTTCCCCGTCGACCTTGACGTCGACGGTGCCGAAGTTCTGGCCCTCGACATCGAAGGCCTGACGTTTCACATCGAAGGCTCCGGTCGCCTCGAGGGTGGATTCGACGTATTCCACGGCTTCTTCGTAGCCGGGGGTTCCCAGCGCACGGTGACCTTCATCCGCGTGCGAGGTGGAGATGTCGGAGATCTTCTGCAGATGCTCCATCACGGCGTCGCCGTTGACGCCCATATCGGTGTGTTCGGTCGGTCCCGCGGTGCCCGCTGCCAGCGCCGGGCTCACCCCGCCGAGGACCAGTCCGGCTGTGGCGGTGACTGCCAGCCAGCTCTTCGTTCGCAACTTCATGGAGTTCCTTTCGCTCCTTTGTCTGTGTCCAGAGGAATCGCACATGACGGCGCACCGGAAATGACCGCCACGGCATGACTGCTCGTCCATACCGGTGTCGGCCTCTTTACAGCTGCGCTTGCGGGGAAGCTCGATTCTGACGCTTCGCTATGACTCGTCATTGGTAACGAATCACATGCTTCTATAACGAAACGGTGACACAACTCACATTGGTCATTAATCTAACGCACCACAGCCGGCTTTAAGGTTACGAATTGATAACAACCGGTCACTGATCGATTTCGCACACGCGGACGGCCTGCGGTCGCGATGCGGATTCTCTGCGGTCATTGCCTCCGCGCCGACGATCGCTCCCGCGGCACCCCAGCCGCACCGGAACCGCGCCCACACGCGCCAGACCGAGCAGCACCAGACCGAGCAGCGCCGGCCCAGCGTCACGGTCACTCGACCGAACCCGCCCGGCCGCTCAACGCCGCCCACCCAGTGCCGGGAATCAGAGCGCACGACTAGACTCGGACCAGTGACGACCGATGACTCCGCAGGAGCGACTCCGCCTGCGTCCCCCGACAGACGAACCGTTCGCCGCTGGCAGCGCTACCTCGCCAACGAACGGCTCGAGGAACGGGTTTACCGCAACCTCGCCGAACGCCGCAGCGGAGAGGATCGTGAGATCCTGCTCAGCCTGGCCGCCGCGGAATCCCGGCACCAGGAGCATTGGATCACGCTGCTCGGCGAGCATGCCGAGAAGCGCCGTTCCGCCGATCTCCTCACCCGCTGCCTGGCCTTCCTCGGCGGTCTGTTCGGCTCCGTGTTCGTCCTCGCTCTTGCTCAGCAGTCGGAGACGAGCTCGCCGTACGACGAAGACGAAGCCGCCTCGGCCGAGATGGCCGCCGACGAACGCATCCACGCCGAGGTGGTCCGCGCTCTGGCTGCCCGTTCCCGCGCCCGCCTGTCGGGAAACTTCCGTGCCGCCGTCTTCGGCGCCAACGACGGACTGGTCTCGAACCTCGCACTCGTCCTCGGCGTCGGCGCGGCGGGAGTCTCGAACACCGTCATCCTGCTCACCGGCGTCTCTGGGCTGCTGGCCGGCGCCTTGTCGATGGGAGCCGGCGAGTACATCTCGGTGCGCTCCCAGCGCGAACTCCTCGACGCCTCCACCCCGGACCCCGAGTCCCGGCACGCCCTGGCCGACCTCAACATCGACGCCAACGAGCTCGCCCTCGTCTTCCGCGCCCGCGGCATGGAGACCCACGAGGCCGAGGCTCGCGCCAACCGCACGATCGCGGCGGCGAAGAACAGACAGGCGCCGCGCCTGCCGAACCTCGACTCCGAGGTCGACCGTGACGAACTCGGCACCGGCATCGGCGCTGCCCTGTCAAGCTTCTGCTTCTTCTCCTCCGGCGCGCTCATCCCGATCCTGCCCTACATCTTCGGCCTGTCCGGACTGCCCGCCGTGTTCCTCTCCGCCGGCCTCGTCGGCATCGCGCTGCTGTTCACAGGCGGCATCGTCGGCCTGCTCTCGGGCAAATCACCCGGCCCCCGCGCCCTGCGCCAACTCGGCATCGGCTTCGGTGCCGCCGCCGTGACCTACGTCCTCGGCCTGCTCTTCGGAGGTACCGCATGACCGATCCGCTCATCCTCGTCGACCCCACCGCGGCTGAGTTCGAGCTCACCGATCTCGGTGCCGCTCAGCTGCCTGTCACGGATCTCTCCGCTCATCGCGGGGACGGCATCTTCGAAACCGTGCTGGTCAGCGTGGGGACGCACGGTGCCACCGTGGTGTCGCGGGAACGGCACTTCACCCGCTTCCGCGCATCCGCCTCGGCGCTGGATCTGTCCGATCCGGACCAAGGACTGTGGGATCGGGTCATCGATTCCCTCATCGCCGAGGTGGCCGCCGCCGATCCCCAGAACGTCGAGTTCGGGATCCGCTATGCCCTCTCGCGCGGGGAGCAGGACGCGAACGGTCGGTTCCGGGGCCGCGGATGGGCCTTCCCCGTGCCCGTGGACGACCATATCCTCACAGCCCGGGAGCAGGGTGTCACCGCCGTCAGCCTCGACCGCGGATTCGACGCCTATATCGGCAGCAAGGCCCCGTGGCTGCTCATCGGCGCGAAGACGCTGTCCTATGCGGTCAATCAGGCGGCCGGCCGCTATGCCGCGGCGAACGACGCCGACGAGGCGCTGTTCGTCTCCCACGACGGAATCGTGCTGGAAGGCCCGACCGCAAACCTCATCATCCGCCGAGGCAACCGCCTCCTCACACCGAATCCGGAGGCTGGTCTGCTGTCGGGAACGACGCAGCGCCTGATCTTCGATCATGCGCAGGGCCTGGGGCTGCGCGCCGAATACGCCGACCTCGGACTCGACGACGTCAAGGACGCGGACGGGGCCTGGTTCGTCTCGTCGATGCGCACGGCCGCCGCTCTGCGCGAACTCGACGGCAACGCGATCGCTGTAGATCAGAATCTCACGGACCGATTCCAGGCGATCGTCCGCGGCCGCTGACACCCCGGTGAGTCTGTGGGGATGACCTTCCCTCGGCCGTCCGGTCTCTGGGTGCTGTCGGGATGCGCTGTCGGGATGCGTGCTGTCGGGGATGCGCTGCCCCGAGCTCTTCAGGCTCGGGGCAGAGCGTCGGCGGGTTTCGCCGAGGGGAGAGTGAAGGCGAGAACGAGCCCGAGGATGCAGGCGGCGCAGCTGATCAGCCACACCGGCCAGAAGACGCCGGAGAGTCCCGGCAGCAGCGCAAGCAGGAATCCGAGGGCGCCACAGACGAACAGTCCGGTGACGACGCGCGTCTTCCACTTCCTCAGCATCGTGTGCCTTTCTCTTCACGTTTCGGTTCAGACCTTCCCTTTGCCCGACCGAAGCGTGCTCTCACGCTATCCCCGCCGATCTGCCCGGCACATCCCCCAAAAGTATGAAATGAGGGAACTTTCTCGACCTCGTTCGAACGGGGGTGGCCCCGGGCGCATCGTCCTGCGTTAGTGTTGTCTTCGACGGAATACGTTCCCGCGACTCCCCAGAGGCACGGGATCCAAGGTTCAAAGGAAAGGACACGAGCATGGGAAAGCTCGCTTGGCAGATCATCGGCGTGGGAGCGCCTATCGCAGCTGCATTCGTCGCTCGCAAGACCCTGACCTTCGCGTGGGAGAAGTCGACGAAGCGCCCGGCGCCGTCGAACCCTGTCGATGACGAGATCTCGATGTCCGAGGCTCTGGCCTGGACGATCGTCTCCGGCGTCGGCGTGGCTGTGGCTCAGCTCGTGGTTCAGCGCATCGCCGCGAACACCGTGCGCAACAACTTCGGCGATGAGGCCCTGCCGAAGAAGTTCCGCAAGCAGATCGAAGAGACCACCGACTGATCCTTCGCTGACCTCCACCAGCGAAACGGCCCGCGAAGCACATGCTTCGCGGGCCGTCTGCTTCCCCGACGGACTCTGCCGGTTGAGCCAGGCCCGTCAGCAAACCCCTCGGCAAACGCGGGTCAGAAATTCATACGCCCTGATCAAGATCACCGCGTATGAACTTTGAGGCCGCTCATACACACCTACCTCCGACGCGGTCGAGGATCTCGGCGAGGACCGATGCCTCGATCTGCCCCGGGGCCGAGGCCCGACCGATCTGCGCGAATGTGGCGCAGCTGCCGAAGTCGGCGCCCATGATCCGGCTCGTCCGGCCCAAGAGTCCCATCGCGATTCCGAGCACGGGAACCGGCAACGAGGCATCCGCCGCGGCCGTCGCCTCCAGGAGACGCAGAACATCGGCCGGCGCCTGCGGCATCATCGCCACCTTGGCCACATCTGCACCGGCCTCGCTCATCGCAGCGAACGTCTTCAGCAGGCGTTCGGCGGAGTCCGTGGACTCGAAATTGTGGTGTGAAGCGACGACGGGCACGCTCGCCTCCCGCGCCGAGGCGATGAGGGAGCCCGACTCGGCCCGATCGATCTCGACGTCGATGGCCACGGGAACGCCCCATGATGCGCTGCCGGGAACTCCCGAGGCGGCGGTGCCGGTTCCACCGGTGCCGCTGGGACCGGCGCCGGCAGCGGTTCCGGCGTTCGCCTCGACATCAGCGACCCCGGCGATGAGTTCCCGCACCACCTCGGCGTAGTCGTCCTCCGTGATCGCCACCTGCCCGCCTTCGAAACCGGTGCGCACGGTCAGGAGGATCGGCAGCCCGGCTGTGAGCGCATGCGGAAGCAGACGAAGGGCCGCCTCGGCGAGGCCGTGCACACCACTGTGCGCCCCACCTTGTGCGGAACCGGAAGCGGCGGCGAGCAGCGGATCGATGCGCCATTCGACGGCGTCGACGATCCCGGTCGCGGCGGCTGCAGCGCATTCGGCAGCAAGACCCTCGGCATCGAGCGCCAGCGTGGGCACGATGATGGCCGGTCGGTCGGGATTGCGCACTGCGGGCGATCCTACGGCAGGATTGAGGAACGGCAATGATTTCATCTCTCAAGCGTAGGCGGTGATCAGGCACGCGCAGGCGGGAGGACACGGGTGGAGACGATGCAGATGGACAGGATCAGCGCACGCGATGGCTTCCCGCTCGAAGCCCAGGTCAGCGGGCCGGAGGACGCCCCAGCGCTGCTCCTGCTGCAGGGACAGTCGAATTCGCACGAGTGGTGGGACGATCTGCGCGGGGACTTCGAAGCGGACTTCCGCACGATTACGTTCGACTATCGCGGGACGGGCGGCAGCCGGGGCGAGCTCGGCGAGCTGTCGACGGCGAGCTTCGCCGACGACGCCGCGGACGTGCTCGACCGCTTCGGCGTGGATCGGGCCGCGGTGTACGGCACGTCCATGGGCGGGCGCATCGCGCAGATGCTGGCGCTCAACCACCCGGGTCGAGTGAGCGCGCTCGTACTCGGATGCACCTCCCCCGGCGGTCCGCACGGGGTCAAGCGTCCGCGCGAGGTCGGCCAGGCATTGGCGCGGCTGCGCGGAGATGAGCACACTCAGTACCTCTTCGACCTCTTCTACACCCCCGAGTGGACGGTGTCGGCGAAGTCCAGCAAGATGCTCGGCGACGACACGATGACGGCCGCCGAGTCATCCGCCCATCTGCGCATCAGCGCCAATCACGACGCGTGGGATCGACTGCCGGAGATCACCGCTCCGACGCTGATCATGCACGGCGACGCCGACAGGATGAACCCGGTCGGAAATGCCCGCATCCTCCACGAACGCATCCCCGGTTCTCAGCTGCGCATTCTGCCGGAGGGCCGCCACGGATTCTTCGAAGAGTTCGCCGAGGTGGTCACTCCGGCCGTGATCCACTTCCTCTCGGAATCGCTGCGGACGCCCTGAAGACAAGGCCGCCTACTGCATCAAAACCTCATATCCGGTAACAAATCCATAAACGGTACATCTACATGCTCCAATCGATGATTATAACAATCAAGTAACGCACGAGCAGTTGTTTCCCCAGGTCAGAGCGCCAGTCAAGAAGGGCGCGCCGCATAATCCCGATGAGATCTCTGCCGAAGACCCTGAATAAAACTACAATGGTGGATCAGATATCCGTGTGCGGTGAGGCGCGTGCGCAATTGAGCTATTCGGATCTGTTCTGCGAGCACCGAACCGTGCAAACGGGGGTGAAGCCTCTCGTTCTTGCGGACTGCCAAGAATGCAAGGAGGAAGCACGTGAGCGTTGTCAAAGCGTCACACGTCTACAAAGTTTTCGGAAAGCGCCAAGGCGAAGTCGTCAAGCGACTCGAAGAAGGCGCGGACCGCGATGATCTGACCAAACTCGGAACGGCCGCCGTCATCGACGCGAGTTTCGACGTCCAGGAGGGCGAGATCTTCGTCGTCATGGGCCTGTCGGGCTCGGGCAAGTCGACCCTGATCCGCACGCTCAACGGGCTCTGGGCACCCACTGCCGGGTCCGTCGAGGTGCTGGGCACCGATATCGCAAAGGTCGACGCCGCGACACTGCGCAAGGTCCGCAGCGAACACATCTCGATGGTGTTCCAGCACTTCGCACTGCTCCCGCACCGCACTGTCCGGGACAACGCCGCCTATGCGCTCGAGATCCGCGGAGTCGCGAAGGCGGAACGGGACAAGGCCGCCGACCGCTGGCTCAAGGCCGTCGGCCTCGATGGCTGGGGCGACAAATTCCCCGAACAGCTCTCGGGCGGTATGCAGCAGCGCGTCGGTCTGGCCCGCGCGCTTGCGGCCGAGACCGACATCCTCCTCATGGACGAAGCCTTCTCCGCCCTCGACCCGCTGATCCGCCGCGAAATGCAGGAACAGCTCGTCGAACTGCAACGGGAGCTGAAGAAGACGATCATCTTCATCACCCACGACCTCAATGAGGCGATGTTCCTCGGTGACCGGATTGCGGTGATGCGCAATGGACGCATCGTCCAGGTCGGCACCCCGGAGGACATCCTCACCGACCCTGCCAACGACTATGTCGCGCAGTTCGTCCACGACGTCGATCGAGCACGGGTCCTCACCGCGAACAACGTCATGGAGAAGGCACGTCAGACCGTGACCAATCAGAACGGCCCCCGCGTCGCGCTGCGCACCATGCGTGAGAACAACGCCTCGGGCGTGTATGTCACGGACAAGGACCGGAAGTTCCTCGGACTCGTCAGCGACCGCGCCTGCGTCGAGCACATCCGGACAGGCGCCACGACTCTCGACGAGATCATCAAGCCGGTCGCCCACCCTGCGTCCCCGGACGACCTGCTCATCGACCTCTTCCTCCCGACCGCGGAGATGCCTCTGCCGGTGCCGGTCACCGACTCCGACGGCGAACTCGTCGGTGTCGTGCCGCGGGCAACCCTGCTCGCCGCGCTCGGCAACCAAAACGGCAACGACGAGCAGGCGACGGACGCCTCAGTCGAAGGCTGGCCCGAGCCAGTCGACACCGGGATCATCGACCAGGTACTGGCCGAAGGCGATGATGCCGCCGCACCGCAGGTCGCCGGCGAAAGGGGTGAGCGCTGATGGAGAACATCCGAATTCCGATCGGAGCCTGGGTCGACACAGCATTCGACTGGCTCAAAGAGAACGTCGCGTGGTTCTTCGACGCCGTCACCTGGCTGTTCAACCTCCTCATCGACGTCCTCACCGACGTGCTCGTCGACCTCCATCCGCTCGTCATCATCATCCTGCTGGCGCTCATCGGCTGGGTCTTCCGCTCGTGGCAGATGGCCGTGGGCACCCTCATCACCCTGTTCTTCATCATGACGATGGACCAATGGGTGGCCGCGATGCAGACCCTGGCGCTGATCATCATCGCCGCTGTCATCGCCGTCATCATCGCCATTCCGGTCGGCATTCTGGCCGCACGCAGCGACAAAGCCTCAGCGGTCATCAAACCGATCCTCGACTTCATGCAGACGATGCCGGCATTCGTCTACCTCATCCCTGCTGTCACCTTCTTCGGCATCGGCGTCGTCCCCGGCCTCGTGGCAACGGTGATCTTCGCTCTGCCTCCGGGCGTGCGGTTCACCGAGCTCGGCATCCGCGGCGTCGATTCGGAGACGGTCGAAGCCGGACAGTCCTTCGGTGCGACTCCAGGCCAGATCCTCCGCGGAGTCCAGCTGCCCTTGGCCACGCCCACGATCATGGCCGGCATCAACCAGGTCATCATGCTCGCACTGGCCATGGCCGTCATCGCCGGCATGGTCGGCGCCGACGGGCTCGGAAAGAACGTCGTCGAAGCGATCGCCACGCAGAACCTGCCGCTCGGTGTCGAAGCCGGACTCGGCGTGGTGATCATCGCGGTCTACCTCGATCGCGTCACCGCAGCCTTGGGCAATGCCAAGGACTACCCGCGCTCGCTCGTGGCAGGGATGCGCCGTCGCCGCACGAAGAACAAGGCAACTGCCGCAGCAGCCTGAATCGATGGACCACACAGTCTGAAATGTCGAACACTAGAGAAAAGGAACACATAATGAAGAGAAGATTTCTCACCCCGTTCGTCGCTGCAGTCGCAGCCCTCGGCCTCGCTCTGACCGGTTGCTCGCAGGAAGCGTCGAGCGACGATGGCAGCGGTGGCGGCGACAAGGGCGACATCAAGCTCGGCTACGTCACCGGCTGGACCGACGGAGAGAGCATCTCGCTCCTGCTCGAGAACCAGCTGGGGAAGATGGGCTACAACGTCGAGACCGAGACCTTCAGTGAGGCAGCCGTCCTCTACGCCGGTGTCGCCAACGGCGATATCGATATGTATCCGTCCTCGTGGCCCGAGGTCACGCACAAGCAGTACATCGATAAGTACGGTGATGATCTCGAAGACGTCGGCGCCTACTACGACAATGCCGTCCTCACGATCGCCGTCCCGAAGTACATGGACGACGTCAACTCGATCGAGGATCTCAAGGGCAAGGGCAAGGACTTCAACGGCGAGATCGTCGGAATCGAGCCCGGTGCCGGTCTGACGAAGGCCACCAAGGCGATGATTCCCGAATACGGTCTCGACGACGAATACGAACTCGTCACCTCGTCGACGGCTGCCATGCTCACCGAGCTCGGCAATGCGACCGATGCCGAGAAGGACATCGTCGTCACGCTGTGGCGTCCGTTCTGGGCGAACAACGAGTACCCGGTCAAGGACCTCGAGGACCCGAAGGGTGCGATGGGCGATCCCGAGAAGCTCCACTTCACCGCGACCAAGGGCTTCAGCGATGAGTTCTCCGATGCCGCCGACTACATCGGCAACATCAAGCTCGATGACAAGCAGTACGGGGAACTCGAGGACCTGGTCGTCAACAAGTACGGCAAGGACGGCAAGAATGATCCCCCAGCGGCCATCACCGAGTGGCTGAAGGCCAACCCGGACGCCTACGAAGGTGAGCTGCCTGACGAGGAGTGATCTCGTCGCCGCGGCAGCAGCTGCCCTGAGGTCGACGTCCTCTGCTCAGCTGCTGACTTCCCCGCCGCGCGGCGCGCAGTCATGAATATGCAGTGCCCTCCCGACTCGACAGAGTCGGGAGGGCACAGCTGTATGAGTAGACTCGATGGAGCAGCGCCGTTGGCACCGCGTTCGGTGCGCGGAACTCGAACGGAGGGCATCTCATGGCGATCCATTCGGCATCCGTCGACACCTTCGTCGGCCCCCTGACAGTCTCCAGCGATGGCCGGTCGATCGTCCGGCTCGAATGGCGCACATCCGCCGAGGCGGCCGTGTCCGCCGCATCGATCCCCGCCGAGGCAGCCAGACAGTCGGACCCGATCCCCGCCGAGGCGGTCGCCGACGTTTCGCTCCCCGCCGGGGCGACCGCCGCCTCGGATCCGATCCTCGCCGACGCGATCGTCCAGGTGCGCGCGTACTTCGACGGCCGCCTCGGTGACATCGATCTGCCCGTGGACTTCGGTCAGGTATCGGACATCGCGAGGACCGTGCTGACGACCCTGGCCGACGAGGTTCCCGCGGGGACCACGGTCACCTACGGGCAACTCGCCGAAGCCAGCGGCACCGGGATTCCGGCGCGGGCCGTCGGCGGGATCATGGGGCTCAATCCGATCCCGATCATCGTCCCCTGCCATCGCGTCGTCGCAGGCAGCGGGCTCGGCGGGTACTCGGGCGGACTGCCCGGGCACGAGCTCGAGACCAAGCGGCGCCTCCTCGAGTTCGAAGGCGCCCTGCCGCAGGCGCTGTTCTGAGCCCGTTCATACTCATCGGCCCGGCGCCCGTCATCGGCCCGGCGGCCGCGCCGCTTCCTCACCCGTCGAACAGCTCCTGCCCGACGTAGCCGTCCTGGGTCGCTCCGGGCGGAATCGCCCACACGGTCGACCCGATCGGCGTCGTCCATTCGTTGAGCAGGTCCACCTCGGCGAGGCGGCGTTGGATCGGCAGGAACTGCCGCTCGATATCGGCCTGGAACGACGCGAACAGCAGCCCCGAATCCCCACCGGCACCGGTCTCATAGTTGAACGTGCGCCGGTGGATCTGCGCCTCCGGACCCAGTCCGTCGCGGGCGCGAGCGATATGCGCGACCTGCGAGATCTTCGTCAGTCCGCGCTCATCGACGGCGGTGAAGTCCGGGACGTCGAACTCGTCCTTGCCCGACAGCGGTGCCCCGGTGTCCATGGTCCGCCCGACCGAGAACTCCCGTGCCGGTCGATCGGCCTGGTCCCAGGTGTCGAGGTTCATCGCGATATCACGCAGCACCAGCGTCGTTCCCCCACGCATCCACACAGGCAGATGCGCGCCGAGATCGGCCGGCGGCTCCCCGCGGGCGGAGAACACCGGGTCCGCAGTCTCGGTGCCCTGGCCCCAGATGATCCGCGCGAAGTCCTCGGATCCGGGCCCCGGATTCGCTGTGCCGTCGAGCTGACCGAAGAGGTTCCGCTGGGTCTTCCCCTCCCCCGAGCTGCCGTAGGCACGTCGGAATCCGTCGCGCTGCCAGGCCACCTCGGCGAATGAGCGTGAGTCCTTGAACAGCATGCGCCTGGCATGTGCCACGGTCAGCGGGTCGTCGCCGCAGATCTGCAGGAGCAGGTCACCCGTGCAGCGGTCCTCATCGAGGCGATCGATCGAGAACGCCTCCAGCGGCTTCAGCCAGTCCGGGACATGGTCCTTTCCTGCCAATGCCACCAGTGCGGCGCCGAATCCGAAGGTCACCGTCAGCCGGGCGGGGTCGACGGCGAGTTCGGATTCGGAGTCGGCCAACGGCGCCTGCCCCTGCGTCAGTGCGGCCGCATCCGCGGTGAGCAGCCGCAGCCAGCGCACCGCCTCGGCGGCCGTGATCCCGGGCCCCAGTGTGAACGCGATGAAGTGCGCATACGCCTGCGCCGGGGTTTCGACACCGGACTGATGAGTGCCGTAGAACGGCTCGGTCTGCGGCCCGTTCGCCCCGTCCAGATCTCGCCGAGACGGCCCGCCGTCACCGGCGCTCGCGCCCTGCGATTCGGAGCCGCGGCCGAGTGCGAATCCGCCCGTGGCACCGACGATTCCGACGCCGCCGGCTGCGGCCGCCGAGGTCAGGAGACCGCGGCGGCTGAAGCCGGGGCGACCGGGCTCAGTGGTCACCGTGGTCTCCGTGGTCGGAGCCCTCGTCGTCGCCATCGTCGGCGTGGTCGGCATTCTCGCCGTCGCTGGAGCCTTCGGCTTCACCGGGCGCGTAGTCTTCCTGGGCTCCGGAGTACTCCTTCGCCACGGCAGTGACCTCGACGGTCTCGCCGTCGGCGGTGACGAGGTCGAGGCTGATCTGCTCGCCCGGCTTGATGGCCTTCTTCAGGCCCATGATCATGATGTGATCGCCCCCGGGTTCGAGGTCGAGGCTCTCCCCGGCCGGGATGGTGAAGCCGCCCTTCTTCTCCTGCATGGACATTCCGCCGGAACCGTCGCCTTCGGTTTCGTGGAGTTGGACCATCTTCGCGTCCGCGTACTTCGCTTCGACGAGGGTGATGTCCTGGTCGGTGTTGTTCTTCAGTTCGCCGAAGACTGCGGTCATTCCGTCGTCGGCGGCCTTGACCCAGGCGCCGTCGAGGCTGAGCGCCTCGGCGTCGACTCGGCTGTCCACAGTGTCCGCTGAGGCGGAGCTGCTGCCTCCGGCCTGCGTCGACCCGGCTGCCGTGCTGTCGTCGTGACCGCAGCCTGCCAGGCCGATGGCGACGGCGATGGGCAGGGCAAGTGTCAGGGTGATGTTCTTTCGCATGATGTCTGCACTTTCGTCATTCAGGTGCAGTCGAGCACGGGTCGATCATGCAGGCTCGCCAATCGGCTCGAGCCTGGAGCCGCAGAGTCTCTGCCGCTGATGCGGCGGATTGGCTCGACTGTCACCAGGGGTCGGGTCGCCGCCGCTGAGGGGTCGGTCGCCCGATGATGGATGGGTTCACCCAGAGAACGGGTGCGAGACGACGATTGAATCGCCGTGGGAGGTGTCAGACGAGTGCGGGCGGGCCGCGCCGATAGTTCGGACCGACGACCGCCGAGGTGACCGGCTGCGGCAGTCGGAACGAAGCGCTGAGCTTGCGGAACGGTTCGTCGGCCAGGACCCCGGCCGCCTCGGAGAGGGCACGCAGTGCACCGATCACCGGCCCCAGGGCCAGCTGCAGAATGCTGAGGACGATGTCCTCACCGCGCTTGAGGAGCACGGCGGTGACGAGGACGGCGACGAGGTGGGCAATGATCATCCCCGCCGAGGCGGCACCGTGGTTCGCATGTCCGAGCGCGGATGCGGCCGGACCGAGATCAAGGGAGCCGGGGGCCGGGACGATGTGTCCGGCGTGGGCGTGGAGGGCCGCCTCGGCGGAGGTGGAACCGCCCATTCCGGTCCCGGTCTGACCGGTTCCGGAATGGGCGGTTCCCGTGTGCGCCCCCGCATGGGCGAGGGTGCGGGCGGACCAGCTCATCGTCAGGTGCATGAGCACCTGCCCGAGGCCGAGCAGTCCGGCCAGAGTGAGATAGCCCAGGCGCCTGCCGGCGACGATCATCGCCGCCCACAGGACGAGGACGAAGACGACCACAGTGCCGGGAACCGAGATTCCGCCTCCGGCGGCGAGGTGCATGAGCAGGGCGAGGAGGGTCGTGAAGAGAGCGGCGAAGAGCGCGCGCACGGACTTCGTCCATCCGGTCATGGGTCCTCCTCTCAGCTCGCTCCCACATTCTACTCAACGTAGAACACTTTCGGGAAGGCGGCTGAGCCTACATCCGCAGCCAGGTATCGGCGGTCTTCTTGACCATAGCGCCGGCGTCAGCGGCAGCATCGCCCCAGGTGACAAGCTTTCCGTCCGGATCTGTGGTGGAGTCGGAGAGGACGACGACGTCGAAGTTGCACACAAGACCCGCCATCGCCGAGGCGTAGACGGCTCCGGGGGTGCTCGCCGAGGAGGCGCTGGCGTCGGCATCGCCTCCCGCTTTGGCGGCAGGGTCAGTGGCATCGCTGCCAGCTCCAGCGCCTGGCTCGCCTGTGTTGGCGTCGGCGCCGGGCGTGGCCGAGGTGGCGTCGGCGCCGGCGATGATGATCCGGTCGACGGAGAGGTCATGCAGACCTGCGGCCAGATCGTCGATGCCTTCGAACACATCGGGGCTCTCGGAGCGGAGTACGAGATCCTCTTCGTCGGGAACGAAGATGCTCAGCTCCTCATCGGGAGTGTCGGCGAGGTCGGCCTTCGTCGACGCGAAGATGAGCACACCGCCCACAGCGCGGGTCCGGGTGACGATATCGCCGAGGGTCTCCATGGCGTCATCGCTGGGGTAGCTGGCGTCGTCGGTATCAATGAGGAGCAGGGCATCCATACTCCAATCGTGCCACGACCGCCTGACACTTTCGAAGCCGGAACACTGCCGCGAAGGCCTCCGTGAAGTGGGCCGGAGGCAGCACGAGTCATGGGCATGCGCTTCTGCAGACATCTGGCAAGAGTCTATGGTTCTATGATCGAACATCGACGAACACATTATATCTGTTCGAACTTTTTTTCGATTCTCTATGGCATTCTATTGCCTTGGAGAGTAAACTGGATTCCAACAACAACGATGTTGGTGAACGGAAATCATCCCCATGACCCTCACTCCCGAACGCAGCTCCGATCATTCCGCTCGGAACGCCGACAACTCCCCGCAGACCAGCGGTCACCCGCTGCTGGCCGACGAAGAGTGGACGGATCTCAGCCGTTTTGCGCCCGAGGTCACCTCTTCGATCACTCAGCTCATGAGCCTCAAAGATGAGCTGCGCACGTTCGATCGCCCCATGGGACCGGAACAGGCCATCATGCTCGCCGATGGGGTCGAGGCGATCACACGCATCAACGACGCGTTGTCGACGCTCGCACTCTCCGTCTGCGAACGCGTCGGAACACCCAGCGATTTCGGCGCCAAGTCGACGAAATCGCTCATCGAGAACCGATTCAACCTCACCGGCGCGGAGGCGAACCGCCGCACCGATATGGCCAAGAACCTCGGCGGACGCGTCGATATGGCCGGCCAGGCTCTGCCGCCTCTCTACCCGGTCGTCGCGGATGCGCTCCATGCCGGCACGATCTCCGCCGCCCAGGCGTCTGTCATCGAAGACTGCATGCGCAAGCTGCCCACGTGGGTCAGTCAGGCCGTCCGCAGTGACGTCGAGACACGATTGGTCGACAACGCACCCAAGGTCCGCCTCAAGGACCTGCGCGAGATCTTCGGCAAACTCATGGGCTACATCGACCCGGACGGAGAAGAACCGAAAGACTCAAGCGACCGCTCGGCTTACAACATGTCCATGCGTGCCAGGGCCAACGGCGACTGGGAGCTGCGTGGGCTGCTCGACCCCGTCACCGGGGGCACTCTCAACGGACTGCTGACCTCACGGATCCAAGCTGCGGGAGAAGACGACAAGACCAACGCTGACAAAGCCGGCACCGACACCGCCGGTGCTGACGAGAGCGGCGCCGGCATCAAGACCGCCGCTCCTGAGGCAACGAGCTCGCCGCTGCCCGATGAAGAGCTGCTCGAGATCGTCGATGCGGTGCTCTCCGGCGACCGGTATGACGCGAAGCGAGTTCCGGAACCCGATCTCGATGCAGCTCGCACGACCGGGAATCCGGCCGCCGCCCCCGGCGTCGGCATTCGTGAGGACGGCGGTTTCGTCGACGTCAGCGCCGAACAGCCCTCGGCACGTGAATGGATCTACGAACGATTCGCCGGCCTCGTCACCACGATCGACAAACAGCGGACGGCTGCAGGAGCGCCTTATGCTCTCGTCATCAACGCCACCGCCGAAGATCTGGCCAAAGGCACGGGACACGGCACCACGGGCGCCGACAATCCCATTCCCATCAAGGAACTGATGAGAAACGGCCTCAACGGCTCGCTGTTCTTCCACCTCATGAGCGACAAGGCCAAGACGATGCAGGTGGCCACAGAACAGCGCTTCGCCAATCGCAGACAGCTGGCAGTGATCACCGCCCGCGACCGAGGCTGCACCTTCCCCGGCTGTGACGCCCCTCCCGGTTGGTGCGATGCCAACCATGTGATTCCATGGGCGCTCGGCGGCAAGACGGAGATCAACAATCTCGCGCTGCTCTGCAGCTATCATCACCACCTGCTCGACCGCACCGATTGGGACACGGTGATGCTCTTCGACGGGCGACCGGCCTACGTTCCGCCCGCCGCAAAGGATCCTGCTCGAACTCCGATCCTCCACGCCCGCTTCATCGCGGATGACATCGTCGACTCCCTGTTCGACAAATAGCCGCCCCACTTTCAGGGGACAGCTGTGCCCACTTTCCAAGTTCAGCCGGGCTCAGCCGGATTCAACTCGGCTCGGTCCGGTTCAGCCCGGTTCGGTCCGGTTCAGCCCGGTTCGGTCCGGTTCGGCCCGGTTCAGCTGCGTGACGGGCGCAGTCGCATCGGTCAGCCCTTCGAACTCAACGAGGCTCAGACGGATTCAGCAATGTTCGACCGGAGTCAACCGCCGAACCGCGAGCCTCGGATGCTCATGTCCCCATCGAGGAGCAGGAGTTCAGCCGGCATTCCGGGAGCCAACAGGCTGCCGGCATCGGCGGCACCACCCACCGCACGCAGAGAATCACCCGACCCCGGCACACCACCCACTGCACGCAGTGGAACGAGCCCCGCGGACTGCACAGCGTCGAACGGGCTGACCCCGACCTCGGTGACGGCCCGCTTCACGGCTTCGTCCATCGTCAACGTGGACCCCGCGATGGCTCCCTGAGTGCCGTCGGCGGTGACCAGGCGCGCCACGGCATCCTTGACTTCGACCGGGAGCGAACCGAGGTGATAGCTCCCGTCGTGCAGGCCCGTCGCCGCCATGGCATCGGTGATGAGCGCGAGGCGTCCGGGCACGAGTTCATGGAGCATGCGCGCGACAGGGGCGACGACGTGGACGCCGTCATTGATGAGTTCGACGGTGACATGCTCAGCTTCGGCCGCAGCCAGGACCGGCCCCGGAGCACGATGATGGATGCCCGGCATCGCGTTGAATGCGTGGGTGAGGATGCTTGCTCCCGCCTCGAACGCCTGCGCGGTCAGTTCGAAGTCGGCGGCCGTATGACCGACGGCCACACGCACGCCCGCCGCAGAGAACCGCGCGATCGCATCGAGCGCACCGGGCAGTTCGGGGGCAATCGTGATCTGCGCGAGAGTTCCGTCTGCGGCTTCGAGGATCGCCTCGGCGGCCTCCGGGGTCGGCGACGTGAGCACCTCAGGGGCATGCGCACCCTTGAAATCCGGAGACAGGAACGGCCCTTCGGCATGCAGCCCCATGACCATGGCCCGATCGCGGACGAGACCGGCTCCGGCACGCAGGGACCGGCACAGACCGTCGATCGTGTCCGAGACGTAGGACAGCGCGAGCCTGCCGGTGCCGTGAGCCCGATGCACGTCGAGGATCGCATCGATCGCCTCGATCCCGTCCTCGGCGCTTGCGCCGCCCGCACCGTGGCAGTGGATGTCGACGAACGCGGGAGCCACGTATCCGCTGGCGGCGTCGATGACCTCTCCCCGCCCCGAGGCGGCTCCGTCCTTCCAGCCGTCCCCACGGCCCCGTGCCGTGACCGTACCTTCGGCGATCGCGATCCACGTATCCGCGGTCTCCTCGGTGAACGTCGCCCGATCACCGTCGAGGACGCACGCATTGTGGATGACCGCCTCGGCGGGGATCTGTGCGGTCTGTGTCATCGAGGTCCTTCCATCGCTCTGCGAACACAACATTCAGGGTACGGAATCGGATTGTGAACTGCCTACCGCAGGGTCCCGGCGAGCTCCCCCTCCGCAGGGTCCCGGCGAGCAGAGTGTCGACGGGCGGGGTGCCGGCGAATCGGCTATCGGCTCGTCCCGGGGGCGCGGACGAACCAGTAGCCGCCCCGAACCGGTAGCCGCCCCGCCCCGGGGCGCAGACGAACCGTTTGCCTCCCCACCTCAGGAAGCCGACGGATCGACTGCCGACTCAGCCCAGCGTGCGGACTCGGTCCGCGTCGATGCCGAGCACGTGCGAGTCGAGGAACGCGAGCACGGTTCGGTACCAGACCTCGGCGTTCCCACGGCCGAGGATCCAATGCCCCTCGTCGGGGAAATAGAGGAACCGGTGCTGAGTGTCGCCATCGGCGTCGAGCGGAGTCTTCGCCCGGGTGAGCAGGTCCAGCCACAGTTCCTGGCCCTGCCCGATCGGCACCCGGTAGTCCTTGTCACCGTGGATGACGAGCATCGGCACCTCGATGTCATCGGCGAACAGGTGCGGCGAATACTGCGCCGACTGTTCCCGCATCGCCTGATCCCAGGACGAATTGTCCGTCGTCCGCCCCATCGACGTGGTGTTCCACAGGGAGGCATGGGTGACGATGCACTTGAACGCGCTGCCGGTGTGCCCGGCCACCCAGTTGGCCATGTACCCGCCGTAGGATCCGCCAGCCAGGCCGATGCGTTCGGCATCGATGTCCGTCCTCTCCCCTGCGGCCTCGGTCAGCGCCATGACGTCGGTGAACGGAGTGCCGCCGAGCTGCTGCTGCCCGCGATCGATCATCGCCTGCCCATATCCGGTGGAGATCGCCGGATCCGGCAGCAGCACAGCATAACCGGCGGCCGCAAAAGGACCCGGATTCCACCGGTAGGTCCACGCATTCCACGACCCCCACGGTCCGCCGTGGGCGAAGACGACGAGCGGATGCGGCCCCTCCCCCTCCGGCAGGACCAGCCACGCACGGATCGGCGTGCCGTCCTCGGCACGGACCTCCACCTCGGTGAGGGTGCCTTCCTCGTCGAGGACCGTCGCCGGGTTCGCGAGTTCGCTGATGACCCCGGTGGCGAGGTCGACGGAGATCGGCAGAGGCGCGACATCGATCGCCGAGGCGGTCGCCACGACCGTGTCCTCACGCAGGGCCAGCCCCGAGAACGAATACTTCTGATCGGTTCCCCCGACGAGCCGCCTGGGCTGCGCATCTTTGACATCACCGATGAAGATGCTGCCGCGGCCGTGATCATCGGCGGTGGCCACGATGGTCGAATCGTCCGCCCAGATCGGAGAGAACCAGAAATCGGCATCCGGCCACACGGACTTCAGTTCCGCGGTCTCCAGGTCGAGGACTTTGAGTTCGGCCGCGAGGTTGGTCTGCGGAGTCCAGGCTTGTACGCGGGTGACCAGCGCTTTCGTTCCGTCCGGGCTGATGGCTTCGATGTCGAAGCTGTGATCGGCTGCCGGTTTCGTCAGACGGTGCAGTTCGGGTTCCCCGTCGAGGTCCACGCGCCAGATCTCACTGGCCTCGAGCTGGCCGGGGATCGGCTTCTCGAGCTGGACGAGGACGAAGCGTGCCTCATCGTCGACGGCCCAGTCGACCAGTCGACCGGACGGCAGAGACAGGTAGCGGAACCCCAAGCCCGACGGGGTACTCAGCTCGTCGCTGACTTCGGGAAAGTCGGCGGCCGCCTCGTTGAGGGTGGCCACGGCCAGGGTCTGTCGGCCCGGCCCCAGATCGTGATCCCAGCGGCGGACCGGAAACCCGGTGTGGAGGATCCCGCTGACCTTCGCGTCACTGCGTTCGGAGCTGAATTCCTGATGGTCGTTTTCGTCGGCGGCCCATGTATGGACGGGAAACTCGACGACGATGGTCTCGCCCTTGACCTCGATGCGGGAGAAACCGCCCGAGTGGTCGGCGAGTTTGCGGGCCTCTCCGTTGTCCGGCAGCGCCCACAGGCTCGGGGACTCAGCATCTTTGCCGTCCTCGCCTTTGCGCTTGGAGGCGAAGACGATCGTGCCGTTCTCACTCAGCGCGGCCGGACCCACGGACTGGTCGCCGCGAGTGATGCGTCGGGGCTCCTCCCCGCTGATATCGGCGAGGTGGCTGAGAGAGGAATTGCCCTCGGAGTTGAGGAACGAGTACTGGGCGATGACGCGGCCGTTCTGATTCGTCAAGAGGCCTTGCAGGCGGCGGGCGTCGAGGAGTCGGGTCACTGCATCGTGGGTCGTCATCTTCCCATCCTAGGTCCCAACGTCGACTCCCGGGTGAGATCCGAGAAAACTCCAGTTCACCGAGGCGGCCGGTCGGTCCGCGTTCGCGGTCGGGATCGCCGAGGCGGCCGGCCGGATTGCGTTCGCGGTCCGGGGCGCGTTCGCGGTCAGGGCAGTCGGGGGTCGCGGCCACGTGATCGCCGCGCCGTTCGACACTCCGCGGAAAGTCAGCGGAAGCTCGGTGCCGGAACCCTCTCACCATCGATCGTCACCGTCGGCAGCATCTTCTTGAAGTCCTCCGCCACTTCGGTGTTCGTCTTCGGTGTGCGCATCTCGATGGACAGATTCACCAGGCGTCCGTTGATCTTGTAACCCGTCTGCACGCCGAACGCATAAGTGGGTTTGCTGTTGAGAGCGAGGATCTCTGTGGGACCGAGTTCACCCTGATAGCTCCAGTACTCCCCCGCGGCCAGAGATCCCGTCTGCTCGGCCAACACCTGTGAGTCCTGTTCGGAGAAGTTGTAGCGTCGCTTACTGTCGATGACTTCCTGCGCGCTGTCACCGTATTCGTCAGTGCAGTTGACGAGGATGATATCGGCGCGAGAACTGTCATTGCCGTGAGTGAAGACGTGGAACTGATCGGTGCTGCCGCTGCTGTCCCTCCAGTCATCGCCGAGCGCGAAGCTGAGTTCGACCGGGCAGCTGCCGCCGAATGTCACCGACGTCTTCGTCATCCCCTCGGGGATTCCGGCCTCGGTGGGTGTGCCCGTGGGCTCGGGGCCGGCGGTCTCCTGCACACCGATCCGCATGGGCCCGGAAGATTTGTCTTCGGTGCGGATCTGGAAGACCGAACACCCGCTGAGCAGGACGGTCAGTGCGAGTGTGCCGGCGGCTGCGGCTCGCCGCACCGAGGCTGGTCTGCCCGAGACGGCTCTGCCCATTGCGGACCTCCCCGCTGGGAGGCCCTTCGACGCGACGCTCCCCGCGGAGGAGGTCGACGATGCCGCTCGTCCGGTCACCGGTCTCACCGCTGGTCACCGTGCCGACGCTGGTCCGGGTACCCCGCTTCCGGGCCGTTCTGGTTCGGCTGAGCCTGTCCGTACTGCTGCTGAGGCGGCTGCTGACCTGAATTGGGCTGGCTGCCCACGTGCGGCTGGCCGGTGGGTCTGGGGCCGCCGGCGGGCTGGCTGCCGACCGGTTGCTGTCCGAAACTCTGCGGCCCGGAATCGGACTGACCGCCCACGCGCGGCTGTCCATAGCCCGGGTTCTGTCCGCCGACGTTCGGTGCCTGCCGGGGCGGTTTGAACTGCGAATGCTGGCCGGAATCGGGTGGGAATCCACCAAAGACCGACTCCCCCGTCCGACGGTTGACCAGGTTTCCGTCGACTCTCTCGAGGCGACGCTTCGACGTCCGCCGGGGAGTGCCGAGGATCCGCCCCTGCAGTTCGGCCTCATTCGGCTGCCGGGGAGGCAGGAATCCGGGTGCCCGCCGCGAATCCGCCTGCTGTACCGGCTGCACCGCATGCGAACCGGCGGCGACCCGATCCATATGATCCGACATCTGCGGAACGGTCACGGGTGCGGCATCGGCGAGGACCGGCAGAACCATACGCACCGAGGTGCCCACGCCCTCCTGGCTGAACAGCTGCACGGATCCGCCGTGCCTGGTGACGATGGCACGCACGAGCGAGAGCCCCATCCCCGAACCGGCCACCGCCCGCACACGAGAACCGCGAGAGAGCTCGTCCCAGACGTTCTCCTGTTCGGCCAGCGGGATGCCGCTGCCCGTGTCGGCGACCTCGACGACGACCCAGCGATGACCGTCGATGATCTGCTCATTGGCGCGCAGCTCAACGACCTCGGCCTGAGACGAGTATTTGAGGGCGTTGCCCAGCAGGTTGAGGATCGCGGTGAGCAGCAGATCCTCTTCACCGGCGACATCGGGCAGTCGCCAGGGAGCGCGGGCGACGGTGGCCACGATCATCCGATCCTCGGCGCCCGGCGCAGTCGAGGCGTCCTCGACGGCCTGATGGATGAGCGCATCGAGATCGACGCGGGCGTATTCGATGATGCGCGTCTCGACATCGGCGAGTTTGCGCAGATCGGCCAGCAGTCGGGCGACCCGGCGTGAGGACACGTCGACCTGCTTCGCTGCCGGCTCCACCTCGCTCAGCGTGCCGCCGTCACGGACGACCTCGCGGATGCTCGCCGCCGAGGTGCGCAGCGCCGTCAGCGGATTCTTCAACTCGTGATCGAGTCGGATGAGCATCCGATTGCGCTTCGTCATCGAATCCTCGGCCGCGGCTGTCTCGATGGATTCCCGCAGCGCGGCCTCGCGCTTCTTCAGATGCCGCCAGCCGAACCAGGCACCGACGGCCAGACCGCCGAGCACGATGACGACCAGCAGCAGGAACAGCCAGACCTGGATCTCGAAGACAAGGAAGTTCGTCATAGACTGCTCTGACCGTCCTCGCCGCGGACCTCACCGACGAACCGATAGCCGCGCCCCTGCACGGTGGCGATCCACCGGGGCTCTGCGGCATCTTCGCCGAGCACACGACGCAGCTCGGCGACACGGGAGTCCACGGCACGCGTGCCCACGGCCTCTTCGAATCCCCACAGCACTTCGAGCAGGCGGGACCGTTCGATGAGTTCGTCCTTGTGCACCATGAGGTACTCGAGCAGGGTGAAGCCCTTCGGCGTGATGACGAGTTCACGCTGCCCCAACCAGGCCCGGCGTCCGACTCGGTCGACGCGCAGGCCGAAGCTGGACACGAGCACCGGGGCCGTGGCCAGAGGCGGGCCGTCATTGCGGGTGCGACGCAGGACGGCACGGATGCGGGCGACGAGCTCGTGCGGATCGAAGGGCTTGTTGAGGTAGTCGTCGGCGCCCTCTTCGAGTGCCATGGCCCGCTCGACTCCTTCGCCGACCTGGGTCAGCAGCAGCACCGGAACCCAGTTCTCCTCCTGGCGCAGTCGACGCAGCACCTGCCGCCCGTCGGCTCCGGGCATGAGCACGTCGAGGACGCACACATCGGGTCTGTGGCGGTGGATCTCGTCGAGGGCGAGCAGTCCGTCGCTGGCGGGCAGCACCCGGAATCCGGAGCGTTCGAGGAACGGCACGACCGCTCTGAGGATGTCCGGCTCATCATCGGCGACCAAGACGAGTGGTTGGGGCTGGGTGTGATTGTCAGCCGTCATGGTGGTCAGTTCCGGTTCCTCTCTGGCGTTCCCAGGCGATCTCTCTCGCCTCGGCGCGGTCGACCGCCTCGGCGAGTTCATCTCGGTACAGCATAGATCGACGCAGGTGCTTGGTGCGATATCCGGCGCGGCCGACCATATGCGTGGCGACGGGGATCGTCACCAGCTGGAAGGAGATGATGATCGCCAGCGTCGTCACCGTCGCCCAGGTCGGGAACTGGATCGCGATCGCCACAGCGACGAGCACCAGGCCCAACACCTGGGGTTTCGCACTCGCATGCATCCGCGAGAGAAGATCGGCGAAGCGGACGAGACCGACCGCTGCGGCCAGTGACAGAACCGCACCGAGGAAGATGAGCACGGCTGAGATGATGTCAAGAACCACGACTGTTCCCCTCTCCGTCTCGATCCGATCCGTCTCGATCCGATCCGTCGCCGTGCGACATGTGCTCGGCGTCATCGGGTCCCGGGTCGGGCCCGGTGCCCTCGCCCTCTCCGTCGCTGTCGGCGTGGGCGTCGTAGGTGGGATCCGCGATCACGGTGACCTCCGGCTCCCCGATCTCCGTCGCTGCGGCGCTCTGCTCCCCCGCATCACGCGGCATATGCCAATCCGTGCTGGTGAAGTCCGACAGTGCCCCCGCCTCGGCGCCGGGGGTCATCGAATCGGACTTCGACACGTACCTCGACACGCTCACCGAACCGACGAAGCCGAGCATCGCGAGCACGACGAGCACGGGCAGCAGATCCGTGCGGTCGGACAGCGCCATATACCCGCCGAGCCCGCACATGATCGAAGCGAGCACGACGTCGGTGCCGATCATGCGATCGAGGATCGACGGACCGCGGACGATCCGGAAGAGCGCGATGACCACCGAGGCGGCCAACAGCACCGAACCGGCGATGACGAGCGTGTGGAGGACGATCTCACTCATCAGCGACCTCCCTCGGTCTCGCCCAGCGGATCCGGCCTGGCCCGCAGGGAGGCGAGGTCACGGTGCGAACCGAGAGTGCGGATGAGCAGCTCTTCGATGAAGTAGACCTGCGCCTTGGCCTTACGCAGCTTCTCCTCGGAATCGCAGTCGAGGAAGTGCAGATAGAGGATGCCCATGGCCCGGTCGCTGTCGATGATGATCGACCCGGGGATGAGGCTGGCGGTATCGGCGATGAGGGTGAGCACGAGATCCGAGCTCGTGCGCAGATCGCAGGCGATGACGGACCCGGCTCCGACCGCCTTGCGGCGGAACGCGTACCAGGCGACTTCGACGGAGGCGTGGAGGACCGAGTAGAGGAACCACAGGCCGAACACCGTGGCATGCCAGACGTTGAACCGTCCGGACAGCACGACGGGCGGCAGATAGAACACGCGGGTGACGATGAAGGCCAGCACGATTCCGGTGACCACGGTGACCACCGTGATCGCGTCCCAGAGCATCAGCCACAGCAGGACCAGCGAGATCAGCAGCACGAGCTGCTGGATGATTCCGCGGCCCCGGCTCATCCGCGCCCGGTTGGGAGCCGGCGCACGGTTCTGGCCCTGGCCGCTGGCCGGACCCAGGTCGCGGGTCCGGCCCTGGTCGCGGACCTGTCGCTGAGCTCGGGCCCGGCCCTGCGCACCGTCCTGGTCCTGATTTCGGGGCCCTCCGTGCTCGCGATCGGGACTCATCAGTCATCACCTCCGAGTACGTTCGTGACGTAGTCGAGCGGTGTCGAGAGGTTCTCAGCCGCCCGGTTCGACATGTCCCACAGGGGTTCGGCGGCGATCGTGAGCACGATGGAGGCGATCACCACCACCGAGGTGGCCGCCACCATGGCAGGGGGAACTCCGATCTGAGATTTCCACGTCTTCCCCGCCAACAGCGTCTTCTTCCGCTCCGTGAACTCGTCGACGAGGTCCTCGTTCGGCTCTTCCACATCGGCCGGATCACGCCAGAATGCGAGGTTGAAGGTACGGCCGATGACATAGAGGGTGAGCAGGCTCGTCACGGTGCCCGCGACGATGAGGACCGTGGGCAGCCACGCCTGATCGTCGAATCCGGCGAGGAAGAGCGCGACCTTGCCGATGAACCCGGAGAACGGCGGAATGCCGGAGAGATTGAGCGCCGGGATGAAGAAGATGATCGTGATCACCGGAGACAGCACCATGAGACCGCCCAGCGACCTCGTCGAGGTGGACCCGCCGCGCATTTCGACGAGTCCGATGGCCAGGAACAGCGCGGTCTGGACGATGATGTGGTGAACCGTGTAGTAGATCGCCGCGGACAGGCCCACACTCGTCCCCAGGGCCACGCCGAAGAGCATATAGCCGATATGGGAGACCAGGGTGAAGGACACGATCCGCTTGATCTCCGACTGCGCGATGGCGCCGAAGATGCCCACGAGCATCGTCAGGCCCGCCGCGATGAGCAGCGGCACCCGCAGGGACGATTCGGAGAACAGCAGAGTCTCGGTGCGGATGATCGCATAGATGCCGACCTTCGTCAGCAGTCCCGCGAAGACCGCAGTCACCGGGGCCGGTGCCGTCGGGTACGAGTCGGGAAGCCAGAAGGACAGCGGGAAGATCGCGGCCTTGATGCCGAAGCCCAACAGCAGGAGGACGTGGAGGATCATCTGCACATCGGCCGGCAGATCCGAGATCCTCTCCGCCAGCTGCGCCATGTTCACGGTGCCGCACGCGGCGTAGATGATGCCGATGGCGGCGAGGAAGATCACCGAGGACACCAGCGAGATGATCACATACGTGACTCCCGCCCGAATCCGCTCCGCCGTGGCACCGAGCGTGAGCAGCACATACGAGGCGACGAGGAACATCTCGAAGCCGACGTAGAGGTTGAACAGGTCTCCGGCGAGGAACGAGTTCGCAATGCCCGCGCACAGCACCAGGTAGCTGGGGTTGAACACGGAGATCGGGGTCTCGTTCGAGTCGTCGTTGGCGTCCTGACTCAGTGCGTAGACGAGCACGCACAGGGTGACCATCGAGGACACGATGAGCATAAGCGAGGACAGCCTGTCGGCGACGAGCACGATGCCGGCCGGTGGCTGCCACCCGCCGATCGCCACGACCTGCGGTCCGTGCACATCGACCCCGAGAAGGATCAGCGTGGCGATGGCCATGACCGCGACCAGGATCGCGATCGACACGAGATTCTGCGCCCGCGTGTGCTTGGACAGGATCAGCGCGATGCCGGCGCCGATGAGCGGCAGCAGAACCGGCAGGGGAACGAGTACGGGCAGAAGATCGATCATGAGTCGTCTCCCTGTTTGGCGTCCTTGGCCTCGTCGGCGACTTCGGCCTCCTCGGCACTGTGGGCCTCCGTCTGCGAGTCCACGGCCGCCTCGGCGATGGCATCGGCCTCGGCCGGAGTCGACGCATCCTCGATATCGTCGACGAGTTCCTCCCGCTCCGCAGGAGTGCCGTCGTCGTCGAGGTCGATGGCGCCGGTGATCGGGGACTCCGCCTCGTCGCCGAACTCGGTGTCGTCGTAGTCGGTGCTCGCCTCCGCCTCGGAGTCGATGAGCTTCGTGATCGCCACCTGGAGGTCGGTGTCGTCGTCCTGCAGCGAATCGGCGCGCATGAGCCTCCAGGACCGGTAGATCATCGCCAGCAGGAATGCCGTCACGGAGAAGGTGATGACGATGGCCGTGAGGACGAGGGCATGCGGCAGCGGATCGGACATGCCCGCGGTCGACAGGTTCTCACCGTCGGTCAGTGGCGGGGAACCGCGCCCGGCGGTGAGGATGATGAGCAGGTTCACTCCGTTGCCGAGCAGGATGAAGCCGAGCAGAACGCGCGTCAGGGAGCGTTCGAGCATGAGATAGATGCCGGCCGCGAAGAGGACGCCCATGGCCAGGACCATGACGAAGGAGACGCTCACAGTCGGCCCCCTTCCGCACCGTTGTCGACGTCGAGTTCATTGACCCGGTCGATGATCTCGGACACGGCTCGGTGCTCGGCAGTCGCCCCCAGGTTCTCGGAGAAGTTCACATTGTCGTGGATGCGGTCGGTCAGCATCGCCTCGTCGCGTTCCTGGTGCAGGTCGACCTCGGCCCCCAGCGAGCGGAGGATGTCGAGCATGAGGCCGACGACGATGAGGTAGACGCCGATGTCGAAGAACGTCGAGGTGCCGAAGGACACGTGGCCCAGCAGCGGCAGATCGCCCTCGAGGTAGACGGAGTCGAAGACCGTCTCACCCCAGATCCACCCTCCGATGACGGTGAGGATCGCGGTGACCAGGCCGGTGCCCAGCATTCCCGAGGGGGTGAAGGGGGCCGCCTCGGCGAGTTCGTACTTGCCTCCGGCGAGGTAGCGCACGACGAGGGCGAGGCCGGCGACGAGGCCGCCGGCGAATCCGCCGCCCGGGTCGTTGTGGCCGGCGAAGAGCAGATAGACGGAGAAGATGATGACGGCGTGGAAGATGAGGCGTGCGGTGACCTCGAGGATGATCGACCGGTTGCGCGGGGCCAGGGTGCGTCCGGCGATGAGCCAGGACGCTCGCTTCTGCGACAGCCCCTCGCCGCGGCCGGCGTGGTGGAGATCGACGACGTCCTCGGCCACGGGTTGGAAGCGGATGCGGCCGGCCGCCTCGGTGCCGTCCTTCTTCCTCTCGAACCGGTGCAGGTGACCTTCGCGACCACGGACGAAGATGAGACCGGCGATACCGGTTCCGGCGGCCACGAGCACCGAGATCTCGCCCATCGTGTCCCACGCGCGGATGTCGACGAGGGTGACGTTGACGATGTTCCTGCCGTGGCCGAGCTCGTAGGCGAGCTGTCCGAAGTCGGTGGAGATCGGATCGGCCACGCGCACTCCGGTGGCGATGAGGACCACGAGCATGACGGTGATGCCGACGGCGCCGCCGATGATCGCCCGCCACGCGGGGGTGAGGCGACCGGTGGACTCACCGATGCGCGCCGGCAGCCGGCGGAGAACGAGGACGAAGACGACGATCGTGATGGTCTCGACGAGCACCTGGGTCAGGGCCAGGTCGGGAGCGCCGACGAAGGCGAAGTAGGCGACCATCGCATAGCCGGAGATGCCGGTGACGACGACGGCGGTGAAGCGCTTCTTCGCGCGGGTGGCCCCGATCGCGACGATGACGAGCACGGCCGCGACGATGAGATCCAGCGGAGTGTCCCAGAGCCGGAAGGTGATGTTCCACGTGTCGTTGGCGATGATCGCCAGACCCAATCCGGCGACGAGGACGAAGTAGACCACGCCCTGGTAGAACGGCAGCGAGCCGCGCTGGGTGCGGGCGGTGACCCACAGCGCCAGGGCTTCCATCCGGCCGATGAGCATTCGGTAGAGCTCGTGGAAGTCCAGTCCCGACGGCAGTGTCGCCTGGACCTTCGCGAAGGGACGGCGGACGATGAACAGGGCCAGGCCCGCGGCGACGGTCACAGCGGTGAAGGCGAGCGCCGGTTCGAATCCGTGCCACAGCGCGAGGTGGTAGTGCCCGTCGCCCTCGGCCACAGCCGGCAGTCCGGTGGTCCAGGCGGAGAAGTAGCCGTCGAGCAGTCCGACTCCCGGGCCGAGCGCCAGGGTCAGCGCGGTGAGGATGAGCGGGGAGACGACGAGGGTGAGCTTTTCGTCGCGGCGGGCGATGTCATCGACGCCCGGCTTCGACGAGAACGCGCCCCAGACGAAGCGGGCCGAGTAGGCGACGGTGAGGATCGAGCCGATCATGATCCCGATGAAGGCAATGACCGAGGTCTTGTCCGGCGAGGACAGCAGCGTCGAGTATGCGGCTTCCTTCGCGGCGAAGCCGAGCAGCGGCGGCAGCCCCGCCATCGAGGCGGCTGCGATCGTCGCGCACACGGCGACGACGGGGAAGGCCCTCCAACCGCCGGAGAGCTTCGTCAGGTCACGAGTGCCGGCACGGTGGTCGATGATGCCGACGCACAGGAACAGACACGACTTGAACAGGGCGTGGGCGATGAGCAGGCCCAGGGCCGCCTTCGTGATGTCCGGAGTCCCGAACGCGGCCATGGTGGTGAGAAAGCCGAGCTGCGAGACCGTGCCGAAGGCCAGAAGCAGCTTGAGGTCGGTCTGCTTCAGCGCCTGCCACCCGCCGATGAACATCGTCAGCAGACCCAGGGTGAGCAGCACCTCGGACCAGCCTGGGATGTTGTGGTAGCCCGGTGCCAGGCGCAGGACGAGGTAGATTCCCGCCTTGACCATCGCCGCGGCGTGCAGATAGGCGCTGACCGGGGTGGGTGCGGCCATGGCGCCGGGCAGCCAGAAGTGGAAGGGCATGAGCGCGGACTTCGAGACCGCGCCGACGAGGATGAGGATGACGGCGGAGACGATGACCCCGCCCGTGTCCATTCCGGACTGGGCACGGTCGATCAGGGTCGAGATCTGCCCGGTGCCGGTGGCGGTGATGAGCAGGATCATGCCCACGAGCATGGCCAGGCCGCCGGCCGTGGTGACGATGAGCGCCTGCAGGGCAGCCTGCCGCGAGCGACGGCGCGACTGGCTGTGCCCGATGAGCAGGTACGAGAAGACTGTGGTGCCTTCCCAGAACAGGTAGAGCATGAGCAGTTCGTCGGCGACGACGAGCCCGTACATCATTCCGGCGAAGGCCATGAAGATTCCCGCGAACCGAGCCAGGCCCGGCTCGTCGGGCGGGAAGTAGCGTGCACAGTAGACGAAGACGAGAGCACCGACCCCGGTGACCAGCAGCGTCATGATCCAGGAGAGCACGTCGAGGCGGAAGACTCCGGAGAGGCCGAGCTCGGGCAGCCAGTCGAGATTCTCGACGAGCGGCTGGGCCGCGGGGCCGAACAGATCGGAGATCGCCGACAGGCTCCACAGCAGTCCCGCGAAGGGAACGAGGGCGAGGAGGAAGAAGGCGTTGCGGCCGAGCAGGCGAACCAGGGGGTAGGCGATGACAGATGCCCCGAAGAAGGCTCCTGTCATGATCATCACCGGCGGCCACCTCCGTCATATGCCTGTTTGTGAGAAAGGTTCGTCAGGTCATTTTCGCACGGACAGGTGCCGTTTCCCGAATCGCAGGACGTCAGTTGAGACCGGTCCTGCCCCGGCATGGCACCGATCATGCACGCAGCTGTCGGCTGGTCACGAGGAAGCCGTTCTCGTCGAGTCCGATGCCCGCCGAACCGATGAGCAGCTCGGCCCCGATCGCGTCGGTGAGCTCAGCAACCCGGCTGCGCATCCGCCGGAATCGGCGCCCCTGGTTCGGCTGATAGCGCTTCGACTCGGCATCCATCCAATGCACGTGGTATTCGATCTGCGGGGCGTCGGTGTGGGCGGCGATGATCGGCGGAACCCACTCGGCCTCCATCACCCGGATCTCGAGGCTGCCGGCGGATTCGTCGATCTCGCCGAGCGGGACGAGCAGGGCATAGCCGTCGAGGATGACCGGGGCGGACGGGTCGAAGAGCGGATCGTCGATGCTCGCTTGGGCCAGCACATCCTCGTCGGGAGTGGGCAGGGCCTGCTGGAAGGCCTGTGGGGCATGGCGGCGCACGAAGTCGAGGACGACGGGCGGTTCCATCCAATACGAGGAGTAGATGTAGAGGTCGATCTTCGCCTCGGGGTCGGGGATGATCACCCGCGTCGGCAGTCCGGGCTCGTCGGCCAGACGCACGCCCGTGTGGAGGCGGGAGGCGACGGAGAGCATGAGGCTGAGCATCCGCTCCTCCTCCCGGTCCGGCATCCCAGCGGGAAAGGCCTCGTGGAGTCCGTCGGCGTCCGCGAACCAGTCCGGCGGCGGGCTCGGCTGCCGGTCGCGGGGGCAGTCGATCACGATCGCATGGCTGGCCCAGTCGGGGACCTCCAGCGCGGCGGCATCGGCAGGGTCGAGCGGGGCACCGGAGCTGAGCTGAGAATGCCGGCTCAGCCGCATCCGACCGTATTCGTCGAGCTGCGGGTGCAGGTCGGGCAGTTTGTTGTGGATGAGCGCGAGAACGTCGGATACCTCGACCGCGTCATCGAGGAGGATGAGGTGGAATCCCCGCAGATCCGCCGAGGTGGCCGTGTCCTCGGGCGCGGACGTGTCACCGCCGTAGCCGGGCCGCCCCGTCGACGGCATTCCGCTCCGTCGCCGACTCGCGGCCCGGGCGTCCGGCTTCTGATAGCGCGCGGCGTCGGCCTGTTCGCGGGCGGCGCGTTCAGCGGCTTCGCGTTGCAGCCGCAGTTCGCGGCGGGTGATCACATGTCCCTCCGGTAGAAGTTGAGATGCGAACGGGAGGCAGTCGGGCCACGCTGCCCCTGATAGCGGTTGCCCGTGGCCTGGGAACCGTAGGGATTCTCCGCCTCCGAGCTGAGCCGGAAGAAGCAGAGCTGGCCGATCTTCATTCCCGGCCACAGGGTGATCGGCAGGGTCGCGACGTTCGACAGCTCCAGCGTGACATGGCCGCTGAAGCCGGGGTCGATGAATCCGGCCGTCGAGTGGGTCAGCAGGCCCAGACGTCCGAGCGAGGACTTGCCCTCGAGCCGAGCGGCGACGTCGACGGGCAGAGTCACGAGCTCATGGGTGGAGGCGAGGACGAATTCGCCCGGGTGGAGGACGAACGGCTCCCCCGGAGCGGCCTCGACGAAGCGGGTGAGTTCGGGCTGCTCGAGGCTCGGATCGATGACCGCGTATTTGTGGTTGTCGAAGAGCCGGAAGTACCGGTCGAGGCAGACATCGACGCTGGCCGGCTGGATCAGCGTGGGGTCATAGGGATCGAGGGCGATGCGACCGGAGTCGAGCTCGGCGCGGATGTCGCGGTCGGAAAGGAGAGTCACGTATCCGATGGTAGTCGTTCCGACCTCATCACGCTCACAAATCACATCGTTGTGATTCGCGGAATTCTCTTCAATGGGTGAGCGACACGCCGAGTCTATGTCACGAACTGATAACGATCTCTGCGATAAATGCTGGTTTTTCCCCGTGTGTCTCCCCATCGCAACCGGTGAATGCTTTAGAGTTATGAGCTGTACGGACCCGCGCACGATGGTGCCTTCCCCTTCTTAAGCCAAGGAATGCCGGGAGTCCCATCGCCTTTCGTGGGTAGACAACAATCGAAAGGCATTACTGTGAAGACCTCGCGTCTTGTGCTTGCCCCCGCAGTAGCCGTTGCATTGACAGGTCTTGCTGGCGCCCCGGCGTTGGCACAGACATCGTCCCCCGCCACGGTCCCTCCCACGGAGGTCTGCGCCCAGGAGGATGGCCAGCAGTCATCGAACGACTCCGAAGCGGATTCCTCGGTTCCCGATGAGTCGGATCCTCAGGCGACCCTTGCGCACGCGCAGGTCTCCCGAGCCGACATCGCGAACAATAAGAAGGGAATCGGCTTCTCCGGCACTGGGTTCACTCCGGACCAGAAGGCTACCGTGGCCGTCGTCGGCACCGACGGCACCGAATACTCGCCCGAGAAGAAGCTCACGGTCGATGAGAAGGGTGAGGTGTCAGGCACCTACTTCTTCACCGTGACCGAAGGTGCGAAGGTTCCCCTCGGCGAATACTCGCTCTACCTCACCGACCTCAAGTCCGAGAAGAAGTCCTCGAAGGTGACCTTCGAGGTCGTCTCCAAGGCCTCCGAGGTCGACGAACCGGGCACGGGCGACGACGACAAGTGCGAGTCGGCCACCGGTCCGATCAAGACTCCCTCGGAGACTCCGAGCGAGACGCAGTCGCCGGAGCCGACGGAGACGAAGACCGAGGAGCCGACGACGAAGGCCCCGACCACAAAGGCCCCGACGACCGAGGCACCCAAGCCGTCGGAGACGAAGACCGAGAACCCCACCACGAAGGCCCCGGAACCGACGGAGACGAAGACCGAGGAGCCCACCACCGAGGCACCCAAGCCGAGCCCATCGGAGACCGAAGAGCCGGACGACCGGGCCAAGCGCGCCGTCCCGGGACCGGCCGAGGAGCCGACCGAGACTTCGGAGCCCACCGAGACTTCGGATCCCACCACCGAGGCACCGAAGTCCGAAGAGCCCACCGCCGAGGCACCGAAGTCCGAGGAGCCCACCACCGAGGCTCCGAGCACTGAGGACGAGGACTCGAACGACGAGGCTGCCGAGTCCACCGGTCCGGCCAGCCCCGGCACCGAGGACAAGAAGCCTGCCGCTGATGCGCAGGCATCCATGTTCATCAACCCGACCGAGGTCAGCTCCGAGGACTTCCTGAACGACGGCATCAAGATCGGCGTCAGCGGCGCTCAGCCCGGCGAGAAGGTCACCATCACGGTCGAGCATGCCCAGGGCAAGGTCGACC
>NZ_JBQDYQ010000010.1:0-67603 GCF_052105255.1 Brevibacterium sp. | reverse complement strand
CCGGCAACTGCTTTATGCTGACCTCACAGCAGTCCAACTATTGGGGACCACTCCAGCGCGAGGTTGCTCAGCCGCCGTCAGGTAGTTCTGAGACGCCCCCTGCCCACGGGCCGCCTCGGCGAGGATTTTCCGTCAATCGGGACTTTCCGACAGGTCGGACACGCCTCAGCGGTACCCGCCGGTAACACTGGTAGTGTCTCTCAGCGAATCAGCCAGCGATGCTCAGCGTCGCTTCAGCCTTCGCAAGGACATCATGCTCACTCAGATCATTGCTCTGCTCATCTTCATCGCCCTCTTCGCCATCGGCGCGGTCCGCGGGGTGCAGATCGGCGTGCTCATGCTCGTCGGCGCGGCCGGGACCGGCCTCCTCTTCACCGACATGCCGGTCGAGGACATCGTCGCCGAATTCCCGCTGAGCATCATGATCCTGCTGGCGGGCGTGACCTACTTCTTCGCGATCGCGCAGGAGAACGGAACCGTCGACAAGATCATCGACTGGGCCCTCGAACGCGTCGGATCCTCGGCAGTGCTGCTGCCGGTCGTGTTCTTCCTCATCACTGGGGCAATCGCAGCCATGGGCGCCCCGCTGGCCGGCCTGGTGATGATGCCGGTGGGCATGCAGGTCGCCCGCAAGTACGGGGTCGACTATGCGCTCATGGGCCTGGCGATCTGCTTCGCCATCGGCGCCGGCGGCTTCGCCCCGACCAGCCTCTACGGAATCGTCACGTACTCGACCGCGCACGATGCCGGAATCGACCTCTCCCCGTTCCTGCTCTTCGGCATCGCTGTGGCCGTCTATCTCGTCATGCTCGCCGTCGCATACTTCATGTACGGACGGTCGCTGTTCTCGAAGACCACCGTGGCAGCCTCCGCGCATGCTTCGGCCGAGGCGCACGCCGGAAGCACGCAGTCGACGATTTCCCGCGGCTCCGCCTCGGCGTCGAGTGTGGCCTTCGGTGAGGACGACGAAGACGAAGCCCTCTTCGACTCCTCCACCACCGACGAAGCGGGTGAATCCTCGCCGTTCACCTTCGTGCAGATCCTCACTGTGATCTTCATGGTCGGCCTCATCGGCTCCGTGGTCGTGCTCGCGGCCCTCGGCCAGGAACCGGACATCGGCCTGCTGTGCTTCATGTTCGGCGCGATTCTCTCGCTCGTCGATCCGAAGACGGGCAAGGCCGCGATCCCGAAGATCGACTGGCCGACCGTGCTGCTCGTCGGCGGCATCATCACGTTCGTCGGCGTGCTGCAGAACATGGGCGCCGTGGACCTGCTCGGTGAGGGCGCCGAGGCGATCGGTTCGCCGCTCATCGCGGCTTTCGTCCTCTGCATCGTCGGCGGCCTGGTCTCGGCGTTCGCGTCGACGACGGGTATCCTGGCGGCCCTCGTGCCGCTGGCTCTGCCGCTCATCGCCGCCGGCGGGGTGCCCGGCTGGGCGCTCATCGCGGCATTGGGCCTGTGCTCCGCGGTCGTCGACGTCTCACCGTTCTCGACGCTGGGCGCCACGGTCGTGGCGACCGCCCCGGTCGAGGACAAGCCGCGACTGACGCGCATCCTCGTGAAGTTCGGCATGTCGATGGTCGTCATCGGGCCGGTCGTTCTCGTCGGCGGCCTCGTCGTTCCCGCCATGATGTTCTGAGGCTGAGTTCATCGAGAAACGGGCTGAGCGTCGAGAAACGGGTGCACATGCGTTTCTCGACGCTCAGCCCGTTTCTCGGCGCAGCCGCCCCTCAGCCCAGGGGCTTGGACAGCATCACGAACGCGAGGTCGTCGACCTTCGGCAGGCCGAAGCGTTCGTCGCCGTAGGGGAAGGGTTCGACTTCTCCGGTGCGCGAGTAGCCGCGGCGTTCGTAGTAGGCGATGAGTTCCTCGCGTTTGTTGATCACGCTCATCCGCATCGATGTCGCGCCCCAGCGCTCGGCCACCCATGCCTCGGCGAGGCCGATGAGCGCGGACCCCACACCTTTGCCCTGCCCCAGCGGAGAGACGGCGAGCACGCCGAGGTAGGCGACTCCGTCCTCAGGTTCGCGCACGTAGACGCTGGCGACGGCGCGACCCTGCTCATCGCGGGCGAGGAGGATCTGGGAGTCCGCCTCGGCGAGCATGTCCTCGGCCATCGGGCCATCGAGTCGCTGTCCGCCCAACAGGTCAGCTTCGGTTGTCCACCCTTGCTTCGATCCCTCGCCGCGGTAGGCCGAGGACACAAGCTCGACATAGTCGGCGATGTCGGCAGAACTCAGTTCGGCGACCTCGAATCCGGCATCGCGCAGCTTCTGGCGGTTCGCGTCGACCGGGGACGCCGAGGGGTGTGCGGTCATAGGTGGGACTCCTTCACAATCGTTCGTGCGGCTGAGTCTGACCAGGCTAGTCGCTTCCTCAGAAACAGAACTATAGTGTCAATTGTCAGGACGGCGACGAGCGTCAGCCGATCGCCGCCGACAATCGCGCAGTGCCGTCGACACGGACATTCGGGGCACCGACATTCGGGAGGAATGACCATGGACATCGACATCTCGGGAGAGACCTTCACCATCGCCGAGGATGCCGCGGCCAAACGCTTCACCATCTCCCACGCGGGCAAGGTCATCGGCCTCGCCGACTACATCGACCGTGAGGCGAGTGCCGATGACACCGCCGACGGTCCGGTGCGCACCTTCACCCACACCGAGGTCTCGCCCGAGTGGGGCGGTCGCGGCCTGGCAGCCAAGCTGGTGCGCTATGCCCTTGAGACCAGCGCCGAGGCGGGACTGAAGTTCCGCACCACGTGCTCTTATGTGCAGAATTTCCTGGCCAAGAACGACGAGTTCGACAAGTTCGTCGCCTGAGCGGCCGGCCCATGAGCGGGGTGCGCTCCCGGCGATGAGTTCGCCCGGCCGCGATGACCGAGCGACCGCCGCACCCCACACCGTTCCTGCCACAACCACCTCGATGCGGCATACCGCCTCGGCGCACCGAGGTGATCACGCACCGGCGGTGCGTCGTCCCTTCTTCGCGAGGTAGGCGGCGACGGAGATCGAAATCAGGCAACCCACTGCGAGGTAAGCACCGACGAGGTACCAAGTACCGTTGCCGAGTCCGACGAGAAACGTCGCGATGAACGGGGTGAAGCCGCCGGCGATCGCGCTGGCGAGCTGGTATCCGACGCCCGCTCCGCTGTAGCGGAATTCGGGGCTGAACATCTCGGCGAACAGCGGCTGCTGGACGCTGACGACGGCATCGTGGGCGATGTTGATGAGCAGCACGGCGAAGATGACGATGCCGACGATGTTGCCGGCCTCGAGGACGAGGAAGAATGGGACGGCGCTGATCAGGCCGATGACGCCGCCGGTGAGGTAGACCCGCAGCCGTCCGCAGCGGTCGGAGAGGTAGGCGAAGGCGGGGATCGTGACGATGCCGAGACCGCCGACGAGGAGCGTGATGTTGAGCATGATCTGCCGGTCGAGGCCGAGCTGCTCGGTCGAATACGACAGGGCGAAAGTCGTGACGATGTACATGGTCAGCAGTTCGATGAACCGCAAACCGACGATCTGGAAGATCTGTGCGGGATAGCGCTTGAAAGCCTCGAGGACCGGCAGCTTCGCGGTCCTGCCCGTGTTCGCGTTCTTCACGCGCTCGACGTACTCCTCGGATTCCTCGACACCGGCACGGATCCACAGCCCGACGAGGACGAGGACGGCGCTGAAGAAGAACGGGATGCGCCACCCCCAAGCGAGGAAGGCCTGGGCGGAAAAGCTGCTGCTGAGCAGGGCCACGAGCCCGGTGGCCAGCAGCAGTCCGAAGGAATAGCCGATCTGGACACCACTGGAGAAGAAGGCCCGCAGCTTCGACGGTGCGCTTTCGACGGCCATGAGCGCGGCACCGCCCCATTCCCCGCCGACGGCGATGCCCTGAATGCAACGCAGCAGCACGAGCAGCGCAGGAGCGAGCCAGCCGATCGTCTGATAGGTCGGCAGGAATCCGATGAGGGCGGTGGCCACGCCCATGATCGTCATCGTCCACACGAGCATCGATTTGCGGCCGAGGCGGTCGCCGAAGTGGCCGAAGATGATGCCGCCGAGAGGGCGGAAGATGAATCCGACGCCGAAGGTCGCGAATGCGGCGAGCGTTCCGGCCTGGTCGCTGTAGCCGGGGAAGAAGAGTTCGCCGAAGACCAGCGCTGCGACGATTCCGTAGAGCAGGAAGTCGTACCATTCGACGACGGCACCGATGAACGACCCGGCTGCCGCGCGGCGGGCGCGCCGCACCCCAACCCTGTCGGCGTTGACCCGGTCTTCGATACCGACCATCGGTTCCTCCCCTGAACGCTGGTTCTGCTCTCTGCCGACCACCCTCGCGTGGTCGACGGTGAGCAATCTAGCACGGTCAAAGACTGCCGAGGCGGCCGTGTCCAGCAGGGGAACATTCAGCCCCAGGCAGGTTCGTGCCGCGGTTCCGACCTTCGCCAGACCGGCCCGGGCGTTAGAATCGGCTACTGTGAACGTCCGCGTGCTTCATCGCCTGCGTCCGCCGTCCGTGCTCGGTCGGCGCCCATGATCCTGCCGGAGGACCGCGATCCCCGAATGGTCACGATTCGCCGAGGAGGCTCGCTGACCGATGCCGACCACCGGCTTCTCGCGTTGTGGGCCGCCGACTGTGCGGAACACGTCCTGCCGTACTTCGAATCCGCCTGCCCCGAGGATGAGCGACCCCGCAGCGCCGTTGCCGCCGCACGGGCGTGGGCAGCCGGTGAGATGCCGATGATGGAGGCTCGTGCCCTCGGCGGTCATGCCATGGGTGCCGCACGACCCCTGCGTGGGCCCGCCCGGTTCGCCGCCTACGCGGCGGGGCAGGCGGCGTGCGTCGGACACGTCGCCGAACACGACCTCGGGGCGGCGGCCTACGCGATCAAAGCGGCCCGTGGACGGTCGGGCCAAGACCTCGCGGCCGGTCGGGCCGAACACGAATGGCAGCGCGAGCGGTTGCCGACCGATGTCCGCGAACTCGTACTGGACGATCAGGTGCGGCGCGACGCGATCTGCTGGTTCGTCTTCAGCGCCTGATCGCCGTCAGCACCATCGACGACAGATAGCACGCTTTCAAACGGAGGCTATCTGTCGTGAACTGGGCTGCTCGCGACTCACTCTCGTGGACACCATCGCCCTGGCGTGACGAAGCCCCGCACGGAATGTGCGGGGCTTCTGGGTCTGCAACGCGAATTCCGTGCCGCCCGAAACTCAGCGTGTTCGGGGCATCAGGCGCGACGACGAGCGAGGACGTCGTTGACGGCGGCGAGGTCGGCGGCCTTCTTCGTCCGGATCGCCTTGCGTCCGTGGCCGAGCGGACCGTCATCGCGGGCGGAGTCGCTGAGCTCCGGCCGGTAGCCGAGTTCTTCGGCGAACTCAGCGGCGATGTCCTCACGACTGCGAGCCTCGGTCTCGTACGAGCTGGCATCGGCAGCCGATGCCGAAGGCACCGGATGCTCGGCTTCGGGTGCGTCGACGTAGCTGGGAACGGGCAGCGGGGTCGGCGACCATCCGTCACGCGACTTCAGTCGCTGCATGAACGGGTCATCGACCGTGCGAGTCGCCGCGTTCAGCGCAGCGTGCACATCCGCATCGGCGTCCTCTCGGTCGGCTGCATCTGTGTCGGGCTCAGCGACGAGGTCCGCTCCGAGCGAGACCGGGGCCCCGGTCCCGCCGGCCCGGGCCTTCTCCGCGGGCTTCGCCGAGGTGGCCCAGGCATCGTTCTCGCCATCGGCCGTGGTGTCCGTCGGCTCAGGTTTGGTCCCAGCCGTCTGGATAGAAGCCACAGTGACAGCGGAATGCGAAGTCGACTCGGCCTCGGAGTCAGCGGTCGCCTCGGCGGAGGTGGAGTCACTGTCCATGGTGGCGTTCTCCTTCACGACCGGGATCGGTCCGGTGAGGAGGACCTGGCGTGTGGTGTGGCCTTCGCCGGCTTCCTTGCGGATGCGCACAAACGGGATCTCGCCGGTATCGGCCTCTTCGCGGGACCTCTTCGCGTCGGCCGAGCGGTTCATCGCAGCGCGTGCCTGCGCGGCCTTCGCCGCCGCGCCCGTTCCCTGCGCCGCTGCGCTCGTGCCCTGAGCCGCTGCGGCGATACGGGCAGCGGTTCCGCTCGAGGTCGGTGCGGGCGCCGTGCGAGGCTGCCGCTTGACGGCAACGGTCTGCGACTTCGCACCTGTCCGGGCTGGTGTCTGCGTCTCGGCTGCAGGTGCACCGCTCGACTTCGCTCGTGCCGTGGCAGTCGGTCGTGCCGTGGCAGTCGGCTGCCCCGTCGGCTCAGACTTGGAGACACGCTCCGACCGCGTGGCGCGGTCCTGGTGGCCGGCGCGCGCCGGTGCGGAGGAACGTTCCGGCTCGGTGGGGCGAGCGGGCTTGGCCGACGTCCATGACCGCGCGCTCTCCTGCAGGCGTCCCAGCTTCTTCTTCGTGTCCCGCTTCCGCAGGTTGAGCGTGCGCACGAGGAACAGTGCGACGACCGCGAGACCGAGGAAGACCCCGGCCAAGGCGATGTGCACGACCGAGAAGGCCGCGAGCACACTCGACACAAGAATGCCGAGGACCGAGGCGAGGAAGACCAGGGAGAAGCCCCTGACCATGGTGTTCAGCGACTTCAGTGACTCCCGCAGGGTCGTGGCTTGCTCAGTCATCGAATGTTCCTCATCGGTTCCGATGGTCGGATTGGAAATCTGTCGGTCGTGTCCATGGGTGCCGGCCGTCTTTTCGCCGAGGTGGCCGCCGTGTCCCGTCCGGGACAGATCCTCGCGTGGTCCGCCTCCTTGAGGGGCCCGACCAGCACTGAACGACCCGGCCCGGTTCGCCGACGCGTCGCGGCCGACGCCACTCGCGTGCGGCGGATGTGCCTGAGGCGGACGGCCCTGTCGGTCCGACCGCCCGGCGGAGCGGCCGCTGTCATTGAAGACCGCGTGGACGGCGGGGTGGAGCAGTCGAACGTTGTCGGCGGCAGTTCCTGGACCAGATCCTGTGTCAGTGCCGGCGCCTACGCTGGGAACTCCGACAACGCGACCACCGACACCGTGGTCGCTGGACAGGGAGGAGGTTTCACCGACCGCAACGGGGAGGACGCTGAGCTGGGCGTGCTCAGCAGCCTCGGTGACGGTGTGCGCTTCGCCGTGACCGTCGATGACGGCGAAATCGGGGCTGGAAGCCGAGAGACTTAGTTTCGGCGCCTCGGCTTCTTGAGAGATGCCCGGGGTCGGAACCGACGGCACCTTCCGGGGCTTGTCGTGGAAGACCTGGATGCGTTCCGAATGGTCGTGTCCGGGGATGGCTGTCTCGGCGGAGACGACGGCGGCGTTGTCCGGAACGGTGTCGATTTCGACGCGCGAGAGATCCGTCGCGGACTTCCGAATCATTGCGGGCACAGCAACGGCGAAGACCACGACGATGGCGATGACGACGATGATGCTGGTGTCCACAATGCCACCCTAAATTGCAGGTATCGGGGAAGTCGTGAAGGCGCAAGGTGTGTCGGTCAAACAAGAGTGAAGTTCACCGAATTCCCAGGTGGCGGCTGAACCCGCCCGACCGGCGGGCCTACCACCCACCGGTTCCGTGTCGGTATGCGGCGAGCAGACCCTGCGGGACCTCCTCGGCAAGGAGGGCGAACGTGCGGTGGTCGCACCACTGTCCGTCGATGTGCATGTACTTCTCGCGCAGGCCCTCGTCGCGTAGTCCCAGCTTCTCGACCACGCGCAGGCTCGCTGTGTTCTCCGGGCGGATGTTGATCTCGATTCGGTGGAGGCCGAGGGCGAAGAAGCAGTGGTCGGCGGCCATGGCCACAGCGACCGGGGTGATTCCGCGTCCGGCCACGCGCGAGTCGATCCAGTACCCGATCTGCCCGGACAGGATCGAGCCCCAGCTCAGTCCCGACACGGTGATCTGGCCGCGGAAGCTCCCGTCGACCTCGATGGCGAACGGCACCGTCTGACCACGTTTGGCCTGTTTGTCCTGCATCCGCACCATCATGCGGAATCCCGGCAGCTCCTGGCCCGGCGCTGGCAGGGTCGCGTCCCACGGACGGAGCCAGTCGCGGTTGAAACGGCGAACCTCTCGCCATGCCTCTTCGTCACGGCGGCGCAGCGGTCGCAGCACGATATCGGACTGTCGATCAGTCAGGATGACAGGCCACACGCGGCTGCCCTCGCTCTCGGGTTCAAGGTCGGTCGGCTCGGACGGGCCGAACCAGGTCGGTCGGCTCGGACGGACCGAACCAGGTCGGTCAGCCCGGACGCGCCAGGACGGTCGGCTCGCTCCCGTGCCGGCACTCAGTCCAGCGTCGGCACGAAGTCGCGCAGCCACGTCTTGAGGTCGTCGCCGAGGTCCTCCCGGTCGCACGCGATCTGCACAACCGCCTTGAGGTAGTCGAGCTTGTCGCCGGTGTCGTAGCGAGCGCCTTTGAACACGACTCCGTAGACGCCGTGGCCCTCGTCGTCTCCGGCGAGCTCCTGCAGGGCGTCGGTGAGCTGGATTTCGTTGCCGCGTCCCGGCTTCGTGGTCTCGAGGACGTCGAAGATCTCCGGAGCCAGCACATAGCGGCCGATGATGGCGAGGTTCGAGGGAGCATCCTCGGTGGCGGGCTTCTCGACGAGGCCGGTGACCTTGACGACCTCGTCATCAGCTGTCGTCTCGACGGCCGCGCAGCCGTAGAGGTGGATCGCTTCGGGCGGGACCTCCATCAGCGCGACGACGCTGCCGCCGGTCTTCTCCGCGACCTCGATCATCTTCGGCAGGATCGGGCTGCGCTCGTCGATGAGGTCATCACCGAGGAGGACCGCGAACGGTTCGTTGCCCACGTGCTGGCGTCCCTTGAGAACGGCATGCCCGAGTCCCTTGGGATCGCCCTGGCGCACATAGTGGATATCAGCGAGTTCGGAGGGATGGCGCACAGCGGCGAGCTTCTTGTCATCGCCCTTCTGAGCGAGTGCCGCCTCAAGCCCGTCGACCCGGTCGAAATGATCCTCCAGCGGCCGCTTGTTCCGGCCGGTGATCATGAGGACGTCCTGCAGACCGGCATCGACGGCTTCCTCGATGACGTACTGGATCGCCGGCTTGTCGACGACGGGGAGCATCTCTTTGGGGGTGGCCTTCGTTGCGGGGAGGAACCGAGTTCCGAGACCGGCGACGGGGATCACGGCCTTGCGAACGGTGCGCTGCGCTTCATCACTCATGAAGTCATCTTAACGAATGCGCCCACCCCGGTTAGTCTGAAATGCGTGGACTCAGAATCTTCGAAGGCGCAGCTGCGGTCCCGCATCCGCGCCGATCGCGCCAGACGACCCTTCGTCGAGGCGACTCCCGCCGCATCGTCGTCAACGACGATGGCATCGCCGCAGGTCACACCCACCGAGGCGGCCCCGAGCTCGACCCCGCACCCAGGGTCCGCGGCGGCCCCGGACACCGTGGCATCGGCAGGCTCCGTGGCCGACGCCGCGTGGAACCTCATTCGGAATGCATCGGTTCGCTCGCTTCTTGCCTATGCGGCGCTGCCCGGAGAGCCGGACCTCGACCCGGCGCTCGATCGGTTTCTCGCCGCGGGCGGCACCGTCTACCTGCCGGTCGTCACGAGAGTGGGCGAGCCTTTGATGTTCGGCCGGGTCACTGGTTCGATGACCAGCCTGAGCCCGCAGGGCAGATGGGGAATCCGCGAGCCGGCCCAGGACGACACGCTGCTGACCGCCGCTCAGCTGCTCTCGCCCGCGGTCGGCCTCGGCATCATCTTCGTCCCCGCGCTGGGCTTCGGTGCCGACGGCGCCCGCCTGGGCAATGGGGGCGGCTTCTACGACAGGACCTTCGGCCCGCACGGGCAGGAGCCTCTCGGTTCGGACCCCGACAGTTCGGGAGCTCCCGATTCGGGACCCCGCCTCATCGGGGTGTGCTTCGCCGAGGAGCTCGATCTGACGGGCCTCGTCGCCGAGGACTGGGACCTGCGCATCCCTGCGGCCGTCACCGAGGAGGGAACACATAGCTTCAAGGCCTGATCGGCGGGAATCAGCACCCACTCACGCGTGTTGATATGTGGATAACCGTGTGCATACCGCGGACCGGTGCTCCGTGGAGGTTCCGGTGTGCACTATAATCTAGTCGTCGAAGAAAGGTCTCGAATGCCCGTCTACTCCTACGCCTGCAAGAGCTGTGGTCACGCCTTTGATATTCATCAGGACTTCAGCGATGACTCGCTCACCGTCTGCCCGGAATGCCAGGGCCGCCTGAAGAAGGTCTTCGGCGCTGTGGGCATCAGCTTCAAGGGATCCGGCTTCTACGCCACCGACTCCCGCTCGAGCAAGTCGAGCACCGTCAGCTCCCCGAATTCTGACTCCTCCTCGAAGGAGTCCTCGAGCTCGTCGGCGAAGGAAAGCTCGACCTCCACGACGTCGAATTCGTCGTCGAGCTCCTCTACGGCGGCAAGCACTCCAGCCGCGAGCTGACCACTCCGGCCCTCGTCACTCAGACACCGATTGCCTGTGGACGGCACGAACTGTCCACAGGCTATTTCCGCACCCTTGCCGCCGGCTGCATGGCGCCGCAGGCTCGGTGGATGGGCTTCTTCCGCCACATCCGAACCTCGTCTCCCGGCTGGACACGATCGTCGCGCGTTCGGCCCCAGCGCGTTCTCGCCGCCATCTGCCTGGCTTGTGCCTGTGCTCTGACCGTGTGGACACTCACGCCGAACAGCGGGGGAACAGCGATCGTCGTCGCGAAGTCGGACCTGGCACCGGGAACCGAGCTCAAGGCTGACGACCTCACCCTCACTCAGTTCCCGTCCGATGTGGTCCCCGACAAGGCATTCAGCTCTGTTGATGAGGTGAAGGGGCGGGCCACCTCGGCGGGATTGTCGAAGGGGTCACCGCTGACCTCGTCGACCGTGTTCGATCAGCAGGCGCTGCCGAAGGGCAGCCGTGACCTTCTCATGCCGATTCGACTGGCCGATGACGCCTCGGCCGCACTGCTCCAACCCGGGCAGAAGATCCGTGTCTTCTCGTCCCTTCCCGACGGCGGATCGGAAATCGTCGTCGAAGAGGTGACAATCGCCCGCCTCGTCGACAAACCCGAAGGAATTGCCGCAGAATCAGGCCAGCTTGTTTCCGTCATCCTCTCCGCAGAGGACGCCAGGCGTGTCGCCGAGTTCGCCGGACTTCCGATCAGCTTTGCGATTCTGCCTCGCTGATCCCTGCCACCGACTTGCCGGCTGAGGGACATCGGTCCTGTTGAATCGGCATACGCGGAGACTGTTGAACATGCCGGGCTTGCTTTCGCCTCTGCATTTCGATTTCCTGACACATCTATACGGTGGTCAGACTCGCAGAACATTTCTGCTGACAATGTGTTACCCGTGTGTACTATTGGAACGTAATTGGCCTATTCATCAACAGCATTTCAGTGATCACACACCGAAAGGGTTTCTCTAATGCTTAAGGGATTCCGGGACTTCATTCTCCAGGGGAATGTCGTCGAACTCGCAACCGCGGTCATCATCGGCGGCGCATTCACCGCCATCGTCACCGCCTTCTCCGACAAGATCATCAACCCGCTCATCGCCGCCGTCGGCGGCGCCGAGGGTCCGGCTCTGGCGTTCCGGATCAAGGAGAACGTCCCCGAGACCACCATCGATCTCAGTGCGGTCATCACTGCAGCCATCAACTTCCTCATCGTTGCCGCCATCGTCTACTTCATCATCATCGTGCCGATGAACAAGCTCAACGAGCTGCGCAAGCGCGGAGCTCCCGAGGAAGAAGTCCCTCCGACCACCGAGGATCTGCTCGGCGACATCCGCGAGATCCTGCGCAACCAGACCGCTTCTGTCACCGGACCCGCCGAGGGTCCCGCGACCGACGGCCCGGTCGATCCGAACCAGCCTCCGCGGCACTGATCACCAGCCGATCGCGCAGAAGGCCCGCTCTCCCCTGAGAGCGGGCCTTCTGCGTACCCGAACCCTGTTAAGCGGCGGGCAACCGGATGGAACGCTGCGACCAAATAGGGCCACAGCTATCCCCGGATACGGCACTACGACCAGTGCGGGGGCTTCTGTGAACGGTAGAAGTCCTCGCTGAAGCCGCCACCACTGGTATCGGCCTCATTGCGCAGAGTGGCGCGGTAGCGCCGCTTCGCCGCTTCTATCCGGGCCTTCCGAGAACCGTCGGCCTCGGCATCATCATCACCTGACGGCGTACTGTCGGGATCGGTGGAGGCCCCGTCGTCGCTGGAATCAGACGGTTCTCGATCGCTGTCGAACGGTTCTCGGTCCCGATCAGCAGCCTCGTCGCCGGAGGGCCAGTCAGGCATCGTCGTTCTTCGGCCCCGACTTCGCCGAGGCGGCCCCGCCACGCTCGTCCTCAGCCGAACCAGCACCGTTGTCATCGGTGCCGTCGGGCACCGCACCAACGGATTCGATGCTGGCGGAGTCATCGGCCGCCTCGGGGACCTGGTCGTTGCTTGCGGACTGGACGAGTCCGGCCGACCGGAGCTCATCGGCACGGATCTTGCCGGTGTCGAAGGTCGGCAGGATGTCGTCTTCGACGGGCCCGGCGGAGTTCGACCGCGGGATGAACACCTCAGCGCCCGTGACCTTCTTCGCCTGAGCATGGCGTTCGCGGTACCGATCCACGGCGGCCTGAAGCTGGGAGTCGCCTCGGCTCGAATTGCCCTTCTGCGCCAGAGCGGTGCGCAGCAGATCCTTGATCTCGCCGTCGCCGCGGACCACCGCATCCGACTGGATCCAGTCGATCATCTGGTCGAGGCCCTCGGCGGAGTACTTGTGCATCGGCAGACCGGGCACGAGCTTCGGGCGGCTGCCGGTGCGGCCGACGACCACCGAGGCGGCGCGTGCCGCATTGAGCACGGCCTGCGGGCTCATCGTCTCCACGGTCGCTCGCCACGCCTCGAAGATCTTCTCGGTCTCGGTCTGCGGGTCGACGAACGCATCGGTGGACCATACGCGCATGAACTTCCAACCTCGGCGGGTCAGCTGTTCGGGCAACACCCGGTCGCGTTGACGCAGGCTGCGCATCGAAGCGTATTCGGGTCCGTCGCCGGCGACGGCGATGATCATTCCGTGCTCATCCTCGGTCGAGTTCGCCACGGCCAGATCGATGCCGTTGTAATGCTCGTGCGCGACGACGCCCAGTTGCAGCAGCCGATCGGCGATGTCACCCATCAGCGGATCGTAAATCTCGCCGTGCGGCCCGGGCTGGTGGACGCCGCCGGTCGCAATCTCCTCGAGCAGACGCGGCAGCATGACCGCTCCCCCGTTGAGTTTGCTGCGGTCGAAGTCCTCGGCCTCGATGCTCGAGACCAGGGTCAGCCGCTTCCGGGCCCGCGTCATGGTGGCCGCGAGGATGCGTCGCCCGTCCGGCCCGGACAGCGGTCCGAAGTCGTGGATGACACGACCGTGGACGGTACGGCCGAAGCCGATGGTGAAGATCACGGCATCGCGCGACATGCCCTGAACGCGTTCGGCGTCGGTGACGACGAACGGCTCCTTCGTCGAGTCGTTGAAGAACGCCGCCACATATGGCAGATCCTTCATCGCCCGTGAGATCGCCGTGGCCACCCTCTGAGCGTGATGCGGAGTGAGCGCGACGACGGCCAGCGACTCCCGCGACCGGTTCCGCGCGTGCTTGAGCACCAGGTCGACGACCCGTTTGACCTCGGCGTCAGGACTCTCGACCCGACCGGTGCCGATATCCGTGGGACCTCGGCCGTCGGCGACATAGGAGAATTCCAGGCCGCTGCCCTCACCGGTGTGCGCGGTCGGCAGCGTCGAAATCGTCGAATCGTAGAAATGCCGGTTGGCCAGATCGATGAGCCCGACCGGGGACAGTCGATAAGAATTCGACAGCCGCATCCGCGGCAGGAACTCGCCGAGGCGGTCCTGCACCGATCGTGGATGTTTCCCATCGTCCATACCGAACCGATCGACGGCGACCGAGAACGGGCGCGGTCCGAGCAGCCGGGAGTCGCCGAGCGAGATGACCTGGCGGGCGCGGGTGATTCCGGGAACGACATCGGCGACCGACAGTCGTCCGGCGTCGGCGATGACGACCGCGTCGAAGAGCGGCAGGGCGGAGAAGAGTTCGGGCACCGTGTACGGGCTGCCCATCCACACCGGTGCCAGAGTCGTCAGCAGTTCGGGTGCCTGAGTGGAGATCCGGTTGACCGAGGTGTGCTTCGACAGAAGCTCCTGTTTGATGACGCCGGCGGCGATGGGGTCGGAGTCGATTCCGCGTTTCCATGCCTGTGCATGGTTATAGCGCAGGCGGGAGGCACCGGCGGCGACGAAGGCGCGGTCGTTCTCGCGGAAGCCTTCGGCCACCTGGTGGAGAGCGTCACCGTCGTGGCGACCGATCGCGGGATCTTCGCCGGCCATGGTCTGCAGCACGGAGGCCCAATAGGCGAGGTCGAATTCTGGACCGACGAGTGACTCGTCGACCTTGCGCCGGCGCAGATCGGCCATGAGGTCGCCGAGGCCCTCACCGTCGAGCTCACGCTGCAGCCGGGAACGTTCGGGCAGTTCCGCGAGGTTCTCCGAGTCGCTGCCCATCGCTTCGGCACGTGCCTGAAGCTCCTCGATGAGCATCGAGCCGAGGTCGCCGCCGTCCGGGGTGGTCTCGAGGATCGGAGCGAGCTTGGCCATATCTGCTTCGACGCTCTGGAGGATCTCATCGGCTTCGAGGACGCCGCGCGGAATCTGCGGGCGACCGTCGTGTCCGGCGAGGTCGGAGAGGATGACTCGCTGGGCGCGGACGTCGACGAGGGCCTCGTGGAGGTCGGCGACCTCGGCGCCCGGGCGGAGGAACTCCGCGGCCGACTTCTTCAGTCGACGACGCTGCATCATGCCCATCTCGACGCCGACTTCGACCCGGTATTCGGGCGTGCCGGTGGCGGCGATGAGGTCGTCGAGACGGTGGTCGTAGATGTCGGGGGCGAAGTTGTCGAGCGTCTTGCGCACGCGCAGGAGCACGCGGATGGCGCGGGACCAGTCGTCGATGTTGCGGCGCGGGTTGAGCTTCGCCTTCTGCAGCACCGGTTCGGTCGCGGCGATGAGGTCGGGGATCATCCGACCGATGCGTTCGGCCACCGTGCGTGCGGCTTCGGCCTCCTCGACGGATTTGAGGTCGGCTCCGAACCACACGGTGTCCTCGACATCGAGGGTGAATGCGCCGAGTCGAGCGAGCTCGCCGAGCTTGCCCCGCAGAATGTTCCGGCGGTCGTCGCTGGCGCCGAGGATGTCGTCGTCGAAGCGCACCGGCGTCTGCGGGGAGTTGTCGCCGGAGGTCAGTTCGGCGAGGTGCTGCATGGTTTCGTAGACGGAGACGTCCCACGGCTTGCGCCTGCGGTGCAGGGAGGAGACATGGTCGGCCAGGGTCGCGCGCTGTTCGTTGAGTTCGGTCAGCAGACGGGAGAGGTCGGGGCGTTCGGACTTCTCCGCCGAGGCGATGAGACCGACAAGCTGCTTGCGGATGTCTTCCGAGCCGGCGCGGGTGTCGACGGCGAAGTCGGAGAGTCCGACCTCGCCGAGGCGAGCGGAGAAATCGTCGAGCGCATCGGAAGTCTGTGCAAGGAAGAGCACGCTCTTGCCGGTGTGTGCCAGGGTGGTGGCCACGGCGACGGCGACCTGGGTGGCGCCGGTTCCGGGCGGGGTGTCGACGACGACGGAGTGACCGGACACGGCGGCATCGACGACGGCCTGCTGGTCTCCGTCGACGTCGATGACGAGGAACTCCTCCTGCGGCTTCCTGTCGGGAAGCGGAGTGATCGGCTCCTGCAGCGCGGCGGGAACGACGTCCTCGCAGTCGGCGCCGGTCGCGGATGCTGTTGTCGCTTCGCCGTCTGCAGCTGAGTCGGACTCGGACTTCTCCGAGCCGAAGTCGGCTGTGCCCTCAGCATCTGGCGTTGTGGCTGCGGCAGCATCGATCGCCGGCGCGCTCTTCTCGGACTCGACTGCCGAACCGGCCCCGGCGTCAGTCGACGACGTTCCCTCGGCGTCAGTCGACGACGTCTTCTCGTCGTCGGCCGACTCGTCACCGGCAGTCTTGTCGCCGGCAGCCTTGTCACCGGCGGCTTCGGTGCCAGCTGGTTCGGCGGCGGCTGCTTCGGCACCAGCTGCCTCGGCGCCGGCGCTCGGCTTTGCCGCCTCGAGCGGTTCGTCGGTGATGGGCACGGTCGGCTGACCGTAGTCATCGTCATCATCGGTGCCGCCAGCGGGATCGGTGCCGGCAGCGGTAGCGGCGCCGGCGTCCGCGTCGGCCGAAGTCTTCTCGCCCGCCTTCTCGTCGCCGGCCGCCGCCTTCTCGTCGTCGCCGGCCGCCGACTCGCCAGCGGCCATTCCAGCAGTCTCAGAAGACGCCTCGGCGAGGCTGTCGTCTGCCTCGGCCTTCGCGGCGTCTGTGTTTTTCGCCGCAGGCGCTGATTTCGTCCGGACCTCGGCCGCATCGGATGAACCGTCAGCTTCCGCCTCGCCGACGGCGCCGGCGACTCTCTTCGCTTCGGCTCGCTTCTTCTCGGCTTCGGCTTTTTCTGCCGCGGCGATCTTCTCGTCGGGGAGGGCTCCCGGCTGCGGCACGTAGGAGGGACCCCCGAGGGAGGCACGCACGTCTTCGTCGCCGGCCAACGCCCGCAGCACGGGGTGCTGGGTGGGTAGGTAGTCGGTGGAGAACGGGCTCGCGATGTTCGCGAACGTCGAGATGATCAGGCGGTGATTGATCCGCAGACCGGGCACGCTCTGCCCCAGATCGCGCAGGCGGTCGAGGGCCGGTCCCGGGTCGAAGCCGTGCGGGCCACCGGTCGCGTCGACCCATTCGTCGACGGGCACCTCGAGGTCGTATTCCGCGTGCAGGTGCTGAACGAGCGCCGGGTTGATCGTGATCTCGTTGTCGAGCACGATCTCGTAGTCTTCGACGCGGGATCCGCGGGGCACCAGCGTGATGTGGCGCATGACGACCGGCGCGTTGAACTTGTACTTCGCGTCCTTCTCCGTCCACGAGGCGAATCCGATCGCCAGGTGTGCGGTGCGGATGCCGCGTTCGTTGTCGAGCTGCTCCGCCTTCGAGCGGATGGACTTCGCCCGACGGCGCGCATCGGTGAGGATGTCGTGGTCGCGGATGAGGCTGGAGAGCCGGGTGGCGCGTCCGGCCAGCAGCTGCGCCAGGCCGGAGGGGTGAGCGCCGGAGAGATCGATGCTGCCGTCACGGGAGTCCCGGAAATGAAGCATGGTGTCGCGACCGCCCAGATGGGCAGCCTGCTTCTTCCACTCGGCGAAGACATCTCCGAGCTCTGGGAACTGTTCGTCTCTAACGGAATCCGACACAATTCGACCCTAACGAGAAACTGTCCCCAATAGGTGCTGGCACACCGTGGAACAGTGAGGTTTCTTCTACGCTACACTGGGTGATCGTGGTTGAGGATGACCACCTGGCCCCCGTAGCTCAGGGGATAGAGCACCGCTCTCCTAAAGCGGGTGTCGGCAGTTCGAATCTGCCCGGGGGCGCCAGACTCACTTGAGGGAGCCGGAAACGGTTTCCGGCATCGCCCTGACCGACGATCACCGAGGATCCACCATCGCCGAGGCGGCCGATCAATCTGATCGGCCGCCTCGGCGATTTCCGTCCGCTCCGGCGGCCAGATCCGGAACTCGGACCTCCCCGGTCCGGATGAGATCTAGAACCCCGGCTCCGGCGGGGCCTCGTTGTACTTGCGGCGACCGTGGTCGCGAGCGACGCGCACGACCATTGTCGGGCATTGCGAGTACGGCAGGACCGACTGCGAGGTGGAACCGAGCAGGAGACCGGCGAATCCACCGCGACCGCGCGACCCGATGACGAGCACCTCGGCTGTGTCAGAGGCTCGGACGAGCACCTCGGCGGGTTGGCCGTCGAAGAGCGTCCAGGTGACATCGAGATCCGGGAACTCCTTCGCCAGACGCTGTTTGGCGACGACGAGTTTGTCCGCCCCCTCGTTGACGAGTCGTTCGAGATCGGCGGTGCTCGGCAGCCATTCGGGGCCGATGACCGTCGTGGTGATCACGGCGACGATGTGCAGCGGTGAACCGCGGCGCGCGGCCAGTCGGGCAGCCTTCCACAGCGCCGGGGACTCGGCACCGAGGGAGTCGACGCCGACAACGACCTTGCCGTCGAAGCGCAGACCGTCGATCGACTCGGCATCGGGGTCATGGGTTTCGACCTCGACGCCGTCCTGCCGGATCGGCCGTGACGAAGTCGGATGCGCGGGACGTTCGGCCTGGTTGTCCCAGCACGCGGGGACGACCACCGTCGGACACGCCGAGTGCGCAGGCAGTGCGCTCGAGACCGTCCCGAGGAGACGACCGGCGAAACCGCCGCGACCGCGGGACCCCACGACGGTGAGGCAGCCGGTCTTCGATTCGTCGATGAGTACGCCGGCGGCATCGCCGATCTCGATGACGGCTTCGACGGGGACTCCGGCCGCCTTGACCTCGGCAGCCGCCTCCTTGAGCGTGTTCGTCACGGCCGCACGGATGGAACTGTCGTCGATGGGCACATACGACACGTCGATGGCGGCAGCCGCCACGCTCGGGATCGTGTAGGCACCGACGAGGCGGATCGGACGGTCTAAGGAGCGTGCTTCTTGGATCGCCCAGGCCAGGGCGTTGCGGCTCGGCGGAGAACCGTCGATTCCGACGATGACGGCTTCGGTCTCGCCGGCCGGGGCCGGGTCGGGATTCTGGGGGCGATCCTGCTCACTCATCGCAAGCTCCTTGGGTCGAAGCGAACTTCTGTTTCGTCCACCCTAAATCACAATGACTGTGAGAACTTCGCCTATGTCACATCGTTATCCGAATTGCGTCAACATTCGGACAACACCGTTCCCTATCTGGGACGATGCCGGATTGTTAGGCGGCGCTGGAGTATTCGAGGAACGGGCGCCACTTCTCGACGGGTTTGTCGATCCCACGCATCCACAGTTGCCCCAGGCGGGGCTCCTGCGGGAGGAAGCTGAGCTTCCATCCGATCTCACCGAGGGTGCGGTTGCCTTTGCGGTTGTTGCATTCGCGGCAGCAGGCGACGAGGTTCTCCCAGGTGTTCGCTCCCCCACGGGAGCGTGGGAGCACGTGGTCGACTGTGTATGCCGGTTTGGAGCAGTAGGCGCAGCGGTGGCCGTCCCGGCGCAGGACTCCTCTGCGGGAAAGCGAGACGCGACGGTTGCTCGGCGGGCGCACATAGCGGGTGAGCAGGATGACGGAGGGCTGATCGAGACTCATGTGCTCGGATCTCACCGGAATGTCCTCTGCGGCCAGGACTGTCGCCTTTCCGGTCAGCACGAGCACCACGGCCCGTGTGAACGGAACGATCGACAGCGGTTCGTAACCGGCGTTCAGCACGAGAGTCTTCATATCTCGCCCCTCATCTTCTTCTCTTCCGGGCCGAAACCGGCTGCCCCGACCCCAGGGAACACAAAAGGCGCCGTGCTCATGGGCACGACGCCTGGGAAAGAGGGCACGGAGACAGATATGTGCTCCGCGCCAGAGACTGGAGCGGCTATTCGAATTATTCGACTATGCCCCATCTGCTTTCCTTCGAATCAGCGGTCAACACCATTTGGTGCCCACCTGTCATGGAACTCAATCTTCTCCAGAGTAACGCCACGTGCGCCCGTGACCCAATTCATACCGCTCGCGTCACGGAAACTTCGGCTTGCGTTCACCGAACCGGGAGTTCAGCGCACTCACCGAACCGGGCGCAAGCGGTCCTACTGGCGCACGGGTGCGCGGGCCGGGCCGGCGCAAGCGGGCAGGCGCACGGGCGGCCGCAAGCGGGCGGGCGGGCCCACGGGCGGTCGGCCGAATGGAGCACATGAACTGCTTCGAAATTCATATGTGGTGATCTTGATCAGCACGTATGAATTTCGAACCAGAGAATGCTGACACACTGCCGGTGTGCGGGCTCAACTTTCCGGGCATGCGAAAAGCTCCCCGTGCGACTCGAGGACCGTCGAGTCGTACGGGGAGCTTTTCGCTGATGAAGATCAGAGAACGCGGATGAAGGTGACGTTGTCCATCCAGCTGTAGCTGCGCTTCGAGGTTCCCGAGCTCGGCGAACCGGCATCATACATCTGTCCGCCACCCGCGTAGATGCCGACGTGGCCGGGATGCCAGATGAGGTCACCGGGCTTGGCTTGGGACTGCGAGACGATCTGGCCTGCACCCTTCTGGGCACCGGAGGTGCGGGGCAGGTTCACGCCGACGTGGCTGTAGACCCAGGAGGTGTATCCGGAGCAGTCCCAGCCGCTCTGGCTGGTTCCACCCATGACGTAGGGGGTACCGACGCCCTTGGCCGCCCAGGCGAGGACCTGCTCGGCCTTGGATCCGTCGATGGATCCGGCACCCTTGGAGTCGGACTCGCCCGAATCGGACGATCCGCTGTTGGCGGTGTCGTCGGAGGTTCCGGCCGACTCATCGGAGTCAGCGGAGGAGGTTTCTGAGGAGGTTTCTGCAGGCTCGGGCTCGGGCTCGGACGTGGGCTCGGGCGCGGGCTTCGGGGCAGCCTCGGCGGTGATGGCCTTGCTCTCGACGCCGAAGGAGTCGGACTTCCTGTCGTCCTTCTTGCTGTTCGAGTCGTCGCCGATGGTGACGGTCTGGTTCTCGAAGTCGACCTTCTGGGTGGTCTCGGCTTCTGCGGAGACCTTGTTCTGGTCGTCGGCTCCCTGGCCGGCGGCCGGCATCACTGCGGCGGTCAGCAGACCACCGCTGGCAGCGACAACAGCTGCACGACGGCCGAAGACGCCCGAATTGGCGTTCAGAAGTTCAGTGAGTTCGGTCAGTGGAGTCTTGACCTTGGCATCGGCGGCGCGGCGGCCATGCTGCTTAGTTGCCACGTTTTTCCCTCTCGTCCCTATTGGCTGCCTCAGCCAACCGCCGCTATCGGTCCTTGGTATCTCGCAGCGAGCGCGGCGCTCGGATCTCGCTGTGAAGTCGTCAGTGCGTGAACGACCTCAACAACTGTAACCAATCGGTGACCGATTGTCACGTTTTTGTCACAACCACCGGAGGGAAACCGTGATGCTTTCCATAAACGTGCAGTTCAGAGGCCTAAAATGGCTTGAAATATTCGTAACATTTTCTCGTTATACGACGCGACCCAGGGGCGGAGAACCGCTCCCTGGGTCAGAGATCACAGTGATTTGTAACGAATCGGGGCTCAGGCACGCGCTCTTTCGTTACCGCTGCTCATCCTCGTCGTTATCGAGCCACAGCCTCGACGTTGCGAAACTCCAGCCTTGCCGTTATCAGGCCACAGCCTCGGTGCTACGGAACCCCAACCTCGACGTTGGGGAACTGAGACTTCTGTACGCCTCAGCTCCGGTAGGCGAAGACGTGCGAGGCAGTCTCGACCGGCAGGTCGAGCACGTCCTGCGCACCGGGCACCTGCACGGTGATGTATTCGCCGTTGCGCGAGATCTCGACGTCGCTGTCCGGCAGGACACCGGCGACCTGGAACTGCTGAAGCAGGTGAATATCGACCTGCAGGGGTTCGGCCAGCCAGGCGATCGTCAGCTTCTTCGCGCCGTCGCGGCCGACCGCCGTGGCGAGGTCGACGACCTCGGTGGCCGTCGAGGCTTCGCCGCCGATGACGTCGAGGCCCGGAATCGGGTTGCCGTAGGGTCCGGTGGAGGTCTCGGACAGCAGCTTCACGAGCTTGCGCTCGACCTGCTCGCTCATCACGTGTTCCCAGCGGCAGGCCTCGTCGTGGACGAGTTCCCACTCGAGTCCGACGACATCGGAGAGAAGGCGCTCGGCCAAACGGTGCTTGCGCATGACGTCGGTGGCGATCCGACGCCCCTCCGGGGTGAGCTCGAGATGGCGATCGTTGCCGACGTGGAGCAGACCGTCGCGCTCCATCCGCGCCACGGTCTGCGACACGGTGGGACCGGAATGATCCAGGCGCTCGGCGATGCGGGCACGCAAAGGCACGATCGACTGTTCCTCGAGCTCGATGATCGATTTGAGGTACATCTCAGTTGTATCAATGAGGTCGTTCACTTCTGACCAGCCACTCCACTCTTCGTCTTCAGGTCGTTTCGACCGTTTCAGGCGCTGTCACCAATTCGGGTCGCTGCGACCCTGTCCCGCCACGCACAGGCGAACCCGTTCCCGGCCGTTGCGATCTGGACCAATCCTATCGTGCGTTCAGCGAATCCCGTGAGTCGAGGAATCGCCTGGGTCCGCGCACGACACCGGCCACCGCCGGACGGCTCAGGCTACATGGGTTTCGGCCCGTCCGCGCAGGATTGCGCACCAGCCCACTCAGCCCGCGTTCGTGTAGGTCGTCTTGTGCACCGTGAAGAACTCCCGTGCCGCCTTCGCCTGCTCGCGGGGACCATAGCTCGACCCTTTCCGTCCGCCGAAGGACACGTGGTAGTCCACGCCTGCCGTCGGGGCGTTGACCATGACCATCCCGGTCTGGGCGTAACGCTTGAAGTGGGTCGAATATTTCAGGGAGGTCGTGAAGATGCCGGCCGAGAGTCCGAACTCGGTGTCGTTGGCGACCGCGAGCGCTTCGTCGTAGTCGGCGACCTCAATCACCGAGGCGACCGGGCCGAAGACCTCGTCGACGTTGATCGTGTCGCCCGGTTTCGTGCCCGTGACCAGAGCCGGTGCGAGCAAGTACCCACCCGTGCCCGATTCGATGAGCTCACCGCCGGTGACTTCCCCACCCTCAGCCCGGGCCGTGGCGATGTAGCCGAGATCCTGGTCGAGCTGAGCCCGGGAGACCACGGGGCCGATGGCGACTCCCTCGGCGCGGGCATCGCCGACCGTCAGTGCCGCCATCTTCTCCTTGAGCAGGGCGACGAATTCGTCGTGCACATCGGAGGTGACGATGAGGCGGGAGGACGCAGTGCAGCGCTGACCGGTGGAGAAGAAGGCACCATTGATCGCGGCGTCGGCGGCAGCTTCGAGATCGGCGTCGCCGAGCACGACGAGCGGGTTCTTCCCGCCCATTTCGCACTGCACCCTGATCTGGTGGGCCGCGGCCGAGGCGATGACGGACCGTCCGACGGCGACGGACCCGGTGAAGGTCACGGCGTCGATCTTCGCCGAGGTTGTCAGGGCGTCCCCGACCACGGAACCGGGCCCCATGACGAGGTTGAGGACTCCGTCGGGCAGTCCCGCCTCGGCGAGGATATCGGTGAGCGCGTACGCACTGGCGGGGACGAGCTCGGCAGGCTTGAACACGATCGTGTTGCCGAAGGCCAGAGCCGGGGCGATCTTCCAGGCCGGGATGGCGATCGGGAAGTTCCACGGGGTGATGATGCCGATGACGCCGATGGGTTCGTGCGTCATCTCAGCGATGAGTCCCGGGCGGACGGAGTCGACGATCTCGCCGGTGTTGCGGATGGTCTCACCGGCGAAGAACTTGAAGATCTGTGAGGCGCGCAGCACCTCGCCCTTGGCTTCGGCGAGCTGTTTTCCCTCTTCCCGGGCAAGGAGGTCGCCGAGTTCGTCGGCGCGGTCGGCGATCAGGCTTCCGGCCTTGTCGAGGATCGCAAAGCGCTGCTGTGAGCCGAGGTCTGCCCAGGCGGGGGCGGCAGCGCGGGCGGCATCGATCGCCGAGGCGACCGTGGCGGCATCCGCGCGGGCGAAGCGACCGATCACATCGGAAGGATCGGACGGGTTCGTGTTCGTCGGTGAGCGCCGGTGATCGTCTGGCCTCAGGGGTAGAAATCGTCTGGCCTCAGGGGTAGAGGCGGACGACCTCCCAGGCCGAGGCGTCGTCGAGGTCGGCCGCGTCGTGGCTGCCGTCGGCGCGGCGGAATACCCACCGGTCGTGGAACCGGTTCTGCTGGCCCTGCCAGAATTCGATCTCGAAGACGCGCACGCGGAACCCGCCCCAGTGATCGGGACGCGGCACGTCCTGGCCTTCGAGCTCGGCCGCCGCGGCATCGTATTCGGCCTGCATCTGCTCGCGGCTGGTCACTGGCTGGGACTGCTTGGACACGGTCGCCCCGATCTGCGATCCACGGGGGCGCACGGCGAAGTATGCGTCCGAGTCCTCGGGGGCGGCCACCTCGGCGAGGCCGCGGATGCGGACCTGTCGTTCCATGTCATGCCAGGGAAAGTTCACGGCGATGCGGGGATCGGCCTGCAGCGCCCGGCCCTTCGCCGAGTCATAGTCAGTGAAGAAGAGGAGTCCGCGCTCGTCGAGGCCTTTGAGCAGGACGATGCGCGAGCTCGGGCCCCATTCGTCGAGGGTCGAGACGGTCATCGCATTCGGTTCGCGGACGTGGTCGGCCGCTTCGTCGTACCACTGGCGCAGCAGGTCCAGGGGTGCGGTATCCGGGTGTTCGAAGACGGCAGAGTCATAGGACTTCCGGGTCTGCGGAAGACGATCGACGGGCTCACTCATGTCTTCACTCTACGACGCGGCACGGACACGAGTCAGCCGGGTCCCGCCTCGGCGGGTGCGGTCGAGGCGGGCGATGTCATGCATTCGTCACAGGGAGTGACAGTCGACGTCCGCCTTCTGTCACATGACGGGCCGGTCCCAGGCGGCGGACGGGCTCGCCGTAGAATGTCGAGCGTGACTGCGACGAATATTGAGATCCCGAAGAACCTCCTGCCCGCCGACGGACGCTTCGGGTCCGGCCCGGCCCGCATCCGCCCCGCCCAGATCGAGGCGCTCAACGCTGCTGCGACGAAGGTGCTCGGCACCAGCCACCGTCAGGCGCCGGTGAAGAACCTCGTCGGCCGCATCCGTTCCGGACTGGCCGAGCTGTTCAGCCTGCCCGAGGGTTTTGAAGTGGTGCTCGGCAACGGCGGGTCCACCGTGTTCTGGGACGTCGCGGCCTTCGGTCTCGTCCGCGAGCGGGCCGCGCACGCAACCTTCGGCGAGTTCGGTCAGAAGTTCGCGAAAGCCACCGACACCGCTCCGCACCTGAAGTCCTCCCTCATCCTGCACGCCGAACCGGGCACCGCCGCGATCCCGACGCCGGAGGCATTGGCTGCCGCTGGTCTCGTGGACTCCCCCGCCGAGGCGGCCGCCGGCGAGTCCGCCGCCGACGTCTTCGCCTGGCCCCACAATGAGACCTCGACCGGTGTGGCCGCTCGGATCGCCCGTCCGGCCGGAATCGCCGAGGATGCCCTCGTCGTCATCGACGCCACCTCGGGCGCCGGCGGCCTGGCTGTCGACATCGCCGAGACCGACGTCTACTACTTCGCCCCGCAGAAGAACATGGGCTCCGACGGCGGCCTGTGGGTGGCGATCATGTCGCCGCGGGCGATCGCTCGGGCACAGGAGATCAAGGACTCCGGACGTTGGATCCCGACCTCTCTCGACCTGGTCACCGCGATCGAGAACTCGGCCAAGGACCAGACCTACAACACACCGTCCGTGGCGACCCTGCTGCTGCTCGCCGAGCAGATCGAGTGGATCAACGGCAACGGCGGCCTATCCTGGGCAGCCGAACGGACCGCTGAGTCGGCCGGGCTCGTCTACGACTGGGCGGAATCCGCCGAGGCGGCCCACCCCTATGTCGTCGACCCGGCCGATCGTTCTTCGGTCGTGGCCACCGTCGACTTCGATGACTCGGTCGACGCGGCTGCCGTGGCCAAGGTGCTGCGGGCCAACGGCGTCGTCGACGTCGAACCGTACCGCAAGCTCGGCCGCAATCAGCTGCGCATCGCGACCTTCGTCTCCGTCGACCCGGCAGATGTGCGGGCGCTGCTGAACTGCATCGACTTCGTCATTGACGCCCTCAAATAAGAACCGCGTCGCCAGCGCAATTCCTCCACTGAGTGCCATAACCTCCCGTTGCACCGGGGTGTTATGGCACTCAGTGTGTCGGATGCGTCGGCAGGTGCAGGAGAAGCCGCTCCGGGTGCAAGCTGCCACAAATGGTGAGGGATGCTTGCGCCTCCCCTCATACGAGATGTGGGGGACGTACAGACTGCTCGGCACGAATCGTGCTCGGCACTGTGCCTCAGGCGAAGAAGTGGATGAGCACGCCGATGCCGAAGGTGATTCCGGCGAGCAAGGCGAGGATGAATTCGATGCCCGCGCCGATGCCGATCGCCTTGATCGACTCCCAGCTTGAGTTCCACGCCGTCTTCCCGTCCTTGAGGCGGGCATACTCGGCGAGGTAGAGGCCCGCGACGAAGCCGATCGGCAAGCCGAGCACGGGGATGACGAAGAAGCCGATGACCGCGAGCACCCCGCCCAGCAGCACCGAAGAGTTCGGCACCTGCATGGACTTGAGTTTGCGCCCGGTGAGCACGAGCGAGGCACTCATCCCCGCCGCGACGAACACGGCGACGATGGCGAAGATGATCCACGCGGCCGGCCCGCCGATGATGATCGCCCAGATGAGCACCGCAACGGCGATGAGGATCGACCCGGGCAGTACCGGCACGATGATGCCCAGGCACCCGACCAGGATCGCCAGGCCGACGAGCACCGAGGTGATGATGTCAGTTGTCACAGTCCGTCCGTTTCCCTTGCTCGACCCTCGAATCCCGCGACGAGGCGGTCGACCGAAATTCTATGACACGAACCTCCGGGTCCGCCGAGTGCCGGCCCGCCCCGAGCACCAGCACCTGCCGAGTGCCGGCTCCTGCCAATGCCGCCCCACGAGCATCAGCCCGCCCGCTCGTGCCCTCAGTGTGCGCTGCCGCCGGGCGGCCGGCCGTGGTAACTCAGGTGCAGCCGGATCCGCGACTTGGGGTCCCGGTGGAGTCGCAGCTCCTTGGCCGTGATCATCCACAGCAGGCCCACGGCGAAGGCGATGATCCCCGAGGCGGCTCCGACGACGAGCGCCATCCGCGGTCCGAAGGCGTCGGCGATCCAGCCGGCCAAGGGGGCGCCGATCGGGGTGCCGCCCATGACGACGGCCGCGTAGATCGCCATCACTCGACCGCGGTAGTTCGGAGCGGTGGTCGTCTGCACGTAGGCATTCGCCGAAGTCATCATCGTCAGTGACGAGAAACCGACGAACATGAGCGAGGCGGCGAAGAGGTAGTAGTCGGGCATCAGCGATGCCACACCCACCGCCACTCCGAAGCCGCCTGCGGCGCCGAAGACGAAGCGCAGCCGGGGTTTCTCCCGCCTGGCCGAGACCAGTGCTCCGGTCACGGACCCGATGGCCATGACGGAGTTGAGCAGACCGAAGCCGCTGGCGTCCTTGCCGAACTCGATCTTCGCCATCGTCGCCGTGTAGATGTTGAAGTTGAATCCGAAGGTCGCAATGATGAACAGCACGACGAGCACGACCGTGATGTCCGGGCGCCTGCGCAGGTATTTCAGTCCGCCGAGGACCCCGCCCGCACCGCGTCGACCAGAGGGATGCAGCTTCGATCGGTCCAACCGCAGCAGCACGGTCAGCGTCGCCGCGAAGCCGAGGCCGCTGATGAGGAAGACGGGACCAGGTCCGATGACAGCAGTGAGCACACCGGCCACGGCCGGACCGATCATGCGGGCGCCGTTGAAGGACGCCGAATTGAGGCTGACGGCGTTGGGCAGCAGTTTCTCACCGACGAGTTCGGAGACGAAGGCCTGCCTGGCCGGGTTGTCCAGGGTCGTGAGCATCCCGAGCGTGAACGCGAGCACGTAGACGTGCCAGAGGACGATGACGTCGGTGATGGTGAGGACGAAGAGGACGAGTCCGATGAATCCCAGCAGCGCCTGGGTGACCATGAGCAGACGCCTTTTGTCGAACTTGTCGACGAGGTTGCCCGCGAACGGGAACATGATCAGCTGCGGGCCCAGCTGCAGAGCCATCGTGATGCCCAAAGCTGATGCGTTGTTGTCCGTGAGCATGGTCAGGACGATCCAGTCCTGCGCCGTGCGCTGCATCCATGTCCCGGTGTTGGAGATCAGGGCACCGGCGAACCAGTGCCGGTAGTTCGGCTCCGACAGCGACCGGAACATCTGGGACATCGAGTGGTTCAGCCCTCCTGGAACTCGAGCTCGCCGGAGTAGTCGTCGACGACGGCTTCGGCAGGCTCGTTGTTGGGCCGCCTCACATCGGTCTCCGAATGCGCCCCACACCCGGATTCGAGTCCGACCACGCGACCGTCGAACGGTGACCACGCATTGGCGCAGACCCCGAACTTCTGGCGCAGCGATCCCGCGATCGGCATGAGGTAGCCGCAGCTGCCGCAATGTCCGGCCGCGCGTGAGGCGAACTCGCTGTCGGGGCCCGCATCGGATTCCGCCCACCGACTCGCCGCCGCGCTCAGCCCGTCGGAGGAGAGCACGCGTTCACGGCCCAGACCGAATTCGAAGTTCGCGATCTGGTCGATGTTGTCTGCCGAATTGTCCTCGGTCTGCTGGAAGCCCGGCTGCAGGTTCGGGTCCTGGTCGAGCTTCGGCAGGGTGTCGCGCGGACCCAAATCGCCGGGTTGAAGTCGTTCCTCCCACGGCACCCATTCGGGGGCGACGAGGGCGTCGGGTCCGGGCAGCAGCGCGGTTTCGCAGACCGTGACCTTCTTCGCTCGCGGTGCGCGGGCGAGCACGGCCACCCACCGCCACCCGCGATAGGTCGGGTCGGTGCACACGAAGTAATGGGTGACCAGACGGGTCGCCTCGGCCACCGTGCCCAGGTGTTCGCCGACGACGGCAGTGCCGGCCACCTCGGTGATGGCGGTGCGGGCGATGTCGATCGCTGCGGCCAGCTGGGTGTCGAGGACGACCTTTTCCGTGCCCGACCGTGTGCGCTCGGTCTTCGCCCCCTTCGCCGAGGCGGTCGTGGCGGAATCCGCGGCGACCGCGCTTGTTGCGGCGGTCGGCTCAACCGCTGCAGCGGACGCATCAGCGCCCGGGGTCGCCTCGGTGGTCTGTTCGGCGTCGTTCTCGACGGGCGCGGCGGTCTGCCGGGCCAGCCAATCACTGAACAGTGATGACATCAGGACTCCAAATCGTCGGCAATCGCCCGCAGCAGGCTGGCGACCTTGTTCCCATGGGTGGGGTCGGGGTAACGACCGTGCTGCAGTCCGTTGTTGAGGTCATCCAGTACTTTGATGACATCTTCAACCATAACTGCCATGTCCTCGGCCGGGCGTCGGCGGGCCTTGGCAACTTTGGCCGGAGTGGTCAGGGGGCGGGCCTTGAGCACCTGCGCTCCGCGGCGGGAATCGACGACATCGTATTCGAGTCGGGTGCCCTTGGTGACGTCGACCCCTTCGGGCAGCACGGAGGAATGGAGGAAGGCCTGCGAGCCGTCCTCGGCGATGACGAAGCCGAAGCCCTTCTCGGCATCGAACCATTTCACGCGTCCGGTGGGCATGATGTCCTTTCTGTCTGGTCGTACCCGCGGTGGCGGGCTGATCATACGGTGCCCGCTGGTGCGGACTGTGTGTCGGTCGGCTGCGGAATCGGATTCCGCAGCCGGGAGGCTGGTCGGATGGTGGGTCAGTGTGCAGGTCAGTGTGATCGAGTGCCCTGATGGCCGTCGGCCGGCGGTGGCGTCCGTGGGGCCGAGGGCATCGTATCGGCGATGAGATCTCCGGCTCGCTCACCCGCTGAAGCCGTGAACACCGTGCTGGTGAGCGCCTGATCGGCGGCGGAAGATCACGGGCACATGCGCGACCCGGTGGTCGGCCGCCTCGGCGAGATGGGGGGGGTTCGCACCGCCTCGATCACACTGTGCAGACGGGGTTCATGCCCGTCCCCGAACCTGCGAGGTGAGCGGCATGAACGGTGATATCAGCGGTGGCCCACCCCGGTCTGTCTGCGTCGGATGGCGGCTCGGATCATGGCCACGCAGGCGAGGATGACGGCGATGGGCACGAGGATCATGGGCAGATAGGTCAGCAGCGAACTGGGGGTCAGTCCCATCCAGGCCTGACCGAGGACGCCGATGAGACCGAGCGCCCCGATGGTTGCGGCGGCAACCGCGGCGACGACGATGGCTGTGTCGACTCGAGTGGCTGACAATGCGCGTCCTTCCGTCCGATCTCTGATCCGTAATCTGCCCCTCGATTGTACCCCTCGCGATAGACTGATCTGCGATGTCCATGACCTTCAGCCAGTGGCTGTCCCACAGTGCAGATGCCGAGTTCGAGTCCTTCGTCCGGACGCGACGCGACCTCCTCCAACCCGAGTCCCCGACGATGGCGGCCCTGGCCGCGGCCGCGTCCTCACGCATCGGGGTCTCCCGCGGCATCGAAGCCCTCGATGCGGGCACGCTCGAGGTCTTCATCGCCTTGGCCAAGGCGGCCCGGACGACGCCGGAGATCGAGGTCGCGAGCATTCCGCGTATCGATCCTGCCCTCGCCGAGGCGACCCTGCCCCGACTGCGCGACCTCGGCCTGGCATGGCCGGCCGGCGGGGACGGGGACGGTGCTGGGTCTGCTGAGTCTGCTGGATCTGCGGGGTCTGCGGTCGCGGGCGTGTGGAAGATCCAGTCCGAGGCCATCACCCTGCTGCCGACCTCGGCAGCCGAATCCTCCCGGGCCCATCCGTGGCAGATCGATGAGTCGTCGATCGATTCGAGCACGGCCGCGATCGGCCAGCCGCTCATCCACAACGGCGAACAGGCCGCCGTGGCCGAGGTCATCTCATCTCTGCGCGGGCTCGTCGATGAGCTCGCCGTCTCCCCGATCTCCCGGCTGACCAGCGGCGGCATCTCGAAACGCGATGTCTCCCGACTCGCCCGCACCCTTGAACTGGGTCTCGAGCAGACGATCACCCTGCTGCAGGCGGCGAAGTCGCTGCACCTCATCGGAGTCCTCGACGATGCGCTCGACCCGCAGTGGACGGCCGCCGATGATGCCGATTCCGCCCTCGCCGGTGATCGTGCCGCCCTGTGGGCGGACCTGGTTGGGGCCTGGCTGCGCGACCTGCTCGATGTCACTCAGCTGGCGGCCGGCGCAAGTGAGAACGAACGGCTGACCGTGCTCGCCGCCCCGAAGAAGTCCCTGTTCAAGGGATACGGGCTGTCGGTGCCGGCGATGCCGCTGCTGCGCTTCGCCGTGCTCTCGGTCCTGCACGACATCGGTCTGGGCACGGCACGGTCGGCAGGGTGGATCCACGCCGAGGTGCTGCGTCGTCATCCGCTGCTGCCGGCCCACGAGTTCGCGATGACCGAGGCCGTTCTCCACACGTGCGTCACCGTGGGGCTGGCGACGACACCGCTGCAGCAGCCGGAGCATTTCGGACCGAGCCGGTTCGGTCTTCGCCTGGTCGCCGGATTGGATCGGGCGATGGCCGAGCATGCAGCACAGGATCCCTCGATCCTGCCCCTGGGCGTGTCCGTCGAGGCCCTGACCGTACCCGGGGATGTCATCGCCGCGGTCACCGAGGGACTCGGGGCCGAGGTCGATACGGTGCTCATCCAGTCCGATCTCACCGCCGTGGCCACCGGCCCGATCGAACCGCGGGTCCACCGTATTCTGCGCAAGTACGCCGTCGTCGAGGCCCGCGGTCAGGGCACCGTCTATCGCATCGACGCCGAGACCATCGAGGACACGATGCAGGCCGGGCTCTCCCCGGATGAGGCGTTGGCCGAACTCGCCGAGATCAGTGCCGAAGAGCTGCCGTCGACGCTGGACTTCCTCGTGCAGAATACGGCATCGAAGCTGCGGCGGGTGCGAGTGGCCGGTGCCAGGTCGGTGCTCGTCGTCGACGATCCGGTCGACCTCGATGTCATCCTCTCCGATCAGGCGATGATGCCCGCCGGTCTCGAACGTCTGGCTCCGACGGTGGCGATCGCCCAACTGGGCCCGGAGCGGACGATGCATCTGCTCGAGGCCTCCGATCATCACGCTCTGCTGCATTCGGCGGCCGGTCCCGTGCGCAAACGCCGGGTGATCACCGAATCGGAACCCGAGGTCAGCGTCAGGCGACGTCCGCGGGTCAGTGACGGCCACCTCGGCGAATATATGCGGATCCTGCGGTCCGCACCGGCGGCGGCCGCGCCGGTGAGCACGGATGAGCCTCTGGGTCACATGGACCGACTGCGGGAAGCGGCGGAGACGAAGCAGCGCGTGCTCATTCGGATCGCGGATTCCCACGGCAAGGAGCGGACGATCGAGATGCTGCCGGCCACCCTCAACGCCGGCCGCGTCCGCGGAGTGGTGACGACCACCGGCGCCGAGGCGTCCCTGTCCGTCGCCCGCATCGTCTCCGTAGACCCCTCCCCTTAATTGCTACCCGACGGCGTCCCAGCAACCTGGCGCGGGGTTGCTGGGCCCCCGTCAGGTAGCTCGGAGCGGGAACAATCGGGGAGATGGACGTGTTGTGCCCTCTGGTGTCATCACACTTCGGGAAGGGAAGTATCGAATGAATGGTCCGTTGATCGTGCAGTCCGATCGGACTGTGCTGCTCGAATCGGGACATCCGATGGCCGTCGAGGCGGCCGTGGCGATCGCCCCGTTCGCGCAGCTGTCGCGGACCCCGGAGTACATCCACACCTATGAGATCACCCCGCTGGGACTGTGGAACGCGCGCGCCAGCGGCCATGATGCCGAATCCGTCGTCGATGTGCTCCTCGAATTCGCGAAGTACCCGGTCCCGCATGAGCTCCTCGTCGACATCGTCGACATCATGGACCGGTTCGGTGTGCTCACCCTGATCGACCACCCGATCCACGGACTGACCCTGACTTCGACGGAGACGGGGCTGCTCGATGAGCTAGTCGGTCAGCCCGATCTCGTCGGCAAGTTCGGTAAACGCATCGACGCCGAATCCGTCCTCGTCCACCCTTCCGAGCGCGGCGAACTCAAACACGCACTGCTGCAGCTGGGACACCCGGTGTCCGACCACGCCGGCTATGTCGACGGCGAAGCCCACGAGATCTCACTGTCCGACGATGCCCACGGCGGTCAGTGGCACCTGCGCGACTACCAGAAGCAGGCGATCGACCAGTCGCTGTCCGGTGAGTCCGGGGTCGTCGTTCTGCCGTGCGGTGCGGGGAAGACAGTCGTCGGTGTGGCCACCATGTCTCGGGTGCAGAAGACGACGCTCATCCTCGTGACGAACTCGGTCTCGGCGAAGCAGTGGAAGGACGAGATCCTGCGCCGCACCACCCTGACCGAAGACGAGGTCGGCGAATATTCGGGATCGACGAAGGAGATCCGCCCGATCACCATCGCCACCTACCAGGTGCTCACCACTCGCCGGAAGGGCTCGTATCTCCACCTTGAACTCCTCGATGCCAAGGACTGGGGCCTGGTCATCTATGACGAGGTGCACCTGCTTCCGGCACCGATCTTCCGACTGACCGCAAGCCTGCAGGCTCGCCGTCGCCTCGGCCTGACCGCGACGCTGGTGCGTGAGGACGGACGCGAGGACGAGGTGTTCTCCCTCATCGGCCCCAAGCAGTACGAGGTGCCGTGGAAGGAACTCGAACGGCTCGGCTATATCGCCTCGGCGGCCTGCCATGAAGTCCGCGTCCGCCTCGACGGCGGAACGCGAACCGCGTATGCCCGCGCCGACGGTGAGGACCGGTACCGGCTGGCTGCGACATCGGATGCGAAGCTGCCGATCGTCTCCGAGCTCGTCGCCGATCATCCGGATGCGCAGATCCTCGTCATCGGTCAGTATCTCGATCAGCTCGAGGAGATCGGAGCCGAACTCGGTGCGCCCGTGCTCACCGGGCAGACCCCAGAATCGGTGCGCCAGGAGCTCTTCCGCGAGTTCCGGTCCGGGGAGATCCCGGTGCTCGTGGTCTCGAAGGTCGCGAACTTCTCCGTGGACCTGCCGGCCGCCTCGGTGGCGATCCAGGTCTCCGGAGCCTTCGGGTCCCGGCAGGAGGAGGCTCAGCGCCTCGGTCGGATTCTGCGTCCGAAGGAAGACCAGGGGTCGGCCACGTTCTACACGGTCGTCGCCGCCGACACCATCGATGAGCACTTCGCCGCTCAGCGCCGCCGCTTCCTCACCGAACAGGGCTACAGCTACAGCATCGAAGTCCGCTGACACTCCCCTCAATTGCTACCTGACGGGGGCCCAGCAACCTGGCGTTGGAGGTTGCTGGGCCCCCGTCAGGTAGTAATTACGTAGTGATGAGGGAGGGTTCGGACTTGACCACGACCTCACGACGAGCGACGCGGCGGGCGAGGCGGGATTCGCCCCACTTGATGAAGCCGACGCCCCCGAGGATGAAGACTCCGCCGAAGAGCTGGATCGGGGCAGGCATCTCGAAGAGGACCAGCCAGGCGACGATGACGGAGAACGGGACCTCGACGAGGTTGACGAATGATCCGACCGTCGCCCCGACATAGCGCAGACCGAGGATCCCGGTGATGTAGGCACCGACGGTGAAGAGGACGATCATCGCCATCGGCACGACCCACGACATCGGCACCCCTCCGAAGTCGACGTCCGCCGTCACTGCGTTCCACGGCATGACCCCGACGAGCACGATGACCGACATCGCCAGCGCCCCGATGCCCATGCCCAGACCGGTCAGCGCGACTGGCGGGATCGTGATCGTGTCCTTCGCCGAGACGAGGAAGTAGCTGGCCAGGCAGACCGCGGCGGCCATGGCCATGACCACGCCGAGAATGCTGATCGACGATCCGCGCAGGTTGAGCACGAGCAGGAGTCCGATCATGGAGACGACGACTCCGATGAATGTCACGGTCGCCGGCCGCGTCCGTGTCCGCGCCCAGATCCAGAAGACGATGAGCATCGGCGCGGTCATCTCCAGCAGCAGCGCCACGGCCACGGTGAGGTGTTCGACGGCGACGAAGTAGAACCCCTGGACGCCGGCCATCGAGACCAGGCCGTAGGTGAGGACGGTGCGCCAGTGCGTGAGCACTTCGCCCCAGCGTCCGCGCAGGGCGATGAGGGTGGGGATGAGCAGCAGGACCGCGGAGCCGGCCAAGCGGATGAGCACCACCGCGCCCGGCGTCCACCCGACCTGGTACATCGTCTTCGCGATCGGCCCTGACACCGCGAAGAAGAACGCGGAGGCAAGAGTGAGCAGGAACCCTGCGATGACGGTGCGATTCATTCCTGACCTCCTGATGTGGTGAAACGTTGAGTGGCGTACGAGGACAGACGTCCCCGAGGTGGTGGTGCAGTGTTGAGTTGGTGGAGCGACGCTGGGTGGATGCTGCGGTGGCGGATCATCCCCTCGCCGAGGCGGTCCGATGACTGCCGGTTTCAGTATCGGCCCTGAAATTGAAATGGGTCAAGTGCATTTTGGTCATTACACCGTGTGGCAGAATGTCATTCACCATGGCTTTCATCTACGACATCCGCGCGAACCTCACGATGCTCGTCGACCTCCTCAACACCTCCGGCGACAACACGGACGGCGGCGATGAACTGACGACAACCGCGAAACTCCGCGGATTCGCGGCCCGACACGACTTCTCCGGACCTTTGACCGCCACCAGAAACGACGTCGACGAGACCCTGGACCTGCGTCGCAGATTCGCCGCAGCACTGGATGCGAGCATCGACGCCGGGACCGATGACGAGGTCGAAGCGGGGACGATCGCGGTCGTCGATGAGATCAATCTCACACTGAGCGACTCGGGGTCAGTGCCGCAATTGGTCAAACACGACCACTGGGACTGGCACCTGCACGCGACCGGCGCTCGAGCCAGCCTGGCCGACCGAGTGGCCGCCGATGTCGCTCTCGTCCTCATCGACCTCATCCGCTCCGGCGATCTCGACCGGCTCGGGCGCTGCGCCGCCGAGGACTGCCGCGCCTACCTCGCCGACTTCAGCCGCAATCGCTCGAAGCGCTTCTGCGACACCGGCAGCTGCGCCACCCGCACACACGTCGCGGCCTTCCGCGCCCGCCATTCCGACGCCGACTCCCACAACTGACCCGAGGAGCCGCCCATGTCACTTCAACCCTTGCGCATCACCGCCGGACGCAAGCTCGCCGCCGGCCTTGCAGGCATCATCACCATGTCGGTCACGCTGACGTCGGGCTTCGCCCTCGCAGCACTGGCTTTCCTCCCCGCAGGCTCCGGAGGACTGCTGAGCGAAAAAGTCCTCTTCAGCGCCCTCGCCGTCATCGCGGCCCTCGTCTCTGCCACCATCAGCTTTCTGCTCGTACTCGCCGCCCTCGGCCGCTTCCGCACCGGCGGCAGCCTGTCTCGATTCTTTCGGTATCAGCTGGCAGCACTCGGGGCCGGCGGCGGGCTCGGCCTCGGCTTCGCTCCAGCCATGACAGACGCGGCCCCGGTCTGGTGGGTGGCTGCAATCACCGCCGGTCTCGGACTCATCGCCGTCTCCCTGCTCGCATTCCGCAAGGCCCGCTATCCGATTCTCGACCGCCCTCCCTATCCCAATGCAGCCCTGGCCGAAGGCAGCGTCATCGATCATTGGTCCCGAGCCCACACGAGGGGCCCCAGCCTGACCGTGATTCACTTCGTCGACGACAAGGGCAGGGAGCGCTGGGCACGCCACCTCGTCCAGCAAGATCCATCGATGCCCGGAACACGCGGCCAAGTTGTCTATGACCGCCATCGCCCCGAAAGAGTCCGACGCTTCGCCGTCGCTCAACAGCTCTTCGATCTCCGCCCGCCTCGCGAGATCCGCGCGAATCCCGATACGTCGCCGCACACCGTTTTCCCGATGCCTCCAGACAGACGCCCACCCCGCCGGAGCTGAGGCACTAGCCCGCCCCGCATGGAACTGAGCGGAGCCCACCCACGAACGGCCGCCTCGGCGACCATTTCTGACCGCGAACTGACCGCAACCACATTTTTCACTGAAATCGGACCTTCGTTCCTGAGAGCGAATACCCGTTCCAGGACCCAAAAGGAGTTTCCTGAGAGTTTTTCAGTGGCGCACATCACATTCGCATTCAGCGAATCTCCAGCCTACTTCCAGAAATGGGTCTCAGACTGGATTCATGACTACAGCACAGAACGACATCGATATCGAAGCCACCCTGCTCGTGGTCGATGATGAGCCCAATATCCGCGAACTCCTGTCCACCAGTCTCCGCTTCGCCGGCTTCGACGTCGTCTCCGCTGCCAACGGGGCCGAGGCGCTGCGCTTGGCCGAGCAGACCGACATCGACCTCCTCGTCCTCGACGTCATGCTCCCGGACATGGACGGCTTCACCGTCACCCGCCGTCTGCGCCAGATCGGCATGAACGCCCCCGTCGTGTTCCTCACCGCCCGTGATGACACCTCGGACAAGATCACGGGACTGACCGTCGGCGGCGACGACTACGTGACGAAGCCCTTCAGCCTCGAAGAGGTCGTCGCCCGCATCCGCGCCGTCCTCCGCCGCACCCGCAATCTCGAGGACGAAGAGAACGCCGTCATCGTGGCGGGCGACCTCGAACTCGACGACGACACCCATGAGGTCCGCCGCTCCGGCATCCTCATCGACCTCTCCCCCACCGAATTCAAGCTGCTGCGCTACCTCATGCTCAACACGAACCGCGTCCTGTCGAAGTCGCAGATCCTCGACCATGTGTGGGAGTACGACTTCGGCGGCGACACCGGAATCGTCGAGTCCTATATCTCCTACCTGCGCCGCAAGATCGACGTCACCCCGGAGACGGATGCCGCCGGCCACCCCGTCGAGATGGAGTGGACGCCGATGATCCAGACCAAGCGCGGGGTCGGCTACATGCTGCGCACACCGGAATCCAAGTAGTCGTCCATGCAAGGGCGATAGATTACATACGTGCCGATAGAATCCCGTCCCTCCCGTCCCGGCTTCTGGGAAGAATGGTCTCTGACCACCAAGCTGCTGGCCATCATGATGCTGCTCATGCTGCTCGTCCTCACAGGGACGAGCGCGTGGGTGTTGGAGAACCTGCGCGACAGCCTCGTCCAGCGCACCGATGAGCGACTCATCAGCGCCTCGGAGACCCTGGCGAAGCAGGCCTACCAAGATGTGTTCCAACCGGCCGAACTCCAGTCCGGGGACGATGACGCCGAGGAGGCGCCGTCGTCGACGACGATCGATTCGAATTCCTGGGATCAGCTCAAGAGCCTGCTGCCGGGAGGGTTCTATGTGCAGTTCTACGACACGAACGGGGATCCGATCCGCGACCCCGTCGCTCCGGAGCCGCAGAACCATCCGATCCTGCCGAAGATCGATGAGAAGGAAGTCTATTCCCGCGGCGGCGAGCCCTTCACCGTCCCCGGAACGAGTTCGCAGTGGCGGGCGCGGGCGATGAAGGTGAAGAACACCGACGTGCTCGTGTCCATCGCGGTGCCCTTCGACCGCGAGGTCGACAACATCAACGAACGGGCACGGAACACGATGATCGGCATCGGCCTGCTGGCCCTGGCGATGGTCGCCGGAGTCGGCTATTGGGCGATCAACAACACGTTCCGACCGCTGCGCGATATCGAGAAGACCGCATCCCGCATCGCCGCCGGCGACCTGTCCCAACGTGTGCCCAGCTATCCGCGCAACACGGAGCTCGGGCGTCTGTCGGCGGCGCTGAATACGATGCTCGGACGCATCGAGGACTCCTTCGACGGGCAGACCCGGTCGGAGAAGCGCATCCGCCAGTTCGTCTCCGATGCCTCCCACGAGCTGCGTACTCCCCTGGTCACGATCCGCGGATATGCGGAGCTGTACCGGCAGGGTGCGATCACGAAGTCCGATGACATCGCCAACGCGATGGAGCGAATGGAGTCCGAGGCCAAGCGCATGGGCGTCCTCGTCGACGATCTCGTCGTCCTCGCCCGCCTCGACGAGCAGCGTGCCGCCGAGATCGGTCCGATCGACCTCCACAAAGTCGTCCGCGATGCCGCCGCCGATGCTGCCGCACAGGCCCCGGACCGCGATATCAGCTTCATCGGACTCGATGGTGAGGATGCTCAGCCGGTGCCGATGATCCGCGGTTCCGAGTCGAAGATCCGCCAGGTCATCGTCAACCTCGCCGGCAATGCCGTGCGCCACACGCCTGAGCACACCGCGATCGAATTCGCCGTCGGCGTCGTCGGTCTCCCCGAGCAGGTCGACCCGGACTCTGCGGACACCGGCGAGATCCGTGAGGGCGGGGCGCGAGGTCACAACGGTCGAAACGGTGGGAAGAACGGCGCGAAGGACAAACCGCGTGAACGCGGGTTCGTCACCGGAGGGGTCCGGATATTCCGCCGAGGCGACTCTGCCGGAAACGATCAAGCCGACACCCAGCCCACCCCCCAGCCCGGGGATCAGGCAGACCCACAGGGCACAGCGCAGACGGACCTGCCGACCGGTCCGGAACCCGACCAGCAGTCGAAGGATCAGGCCGACAGCTCCGAGGCGGCCAACATCGTCCCCGATGTCACCGCCGCCGGGTCGATCACGGTCGATGAGTCGCTGCGAGGATTCCCCAATGGCCGGGTCCGCTTCGAGGTCAGGGATCATGGCGACGGAATCGACCCCGAGGTGGTTCCCCGCATCTTCGAGCGCTTCTACCGTCTCGACGTGTCCCGGACCAGGGACACCGGCGGTTCGGGGCTCGGGCTGTCGATCGTCAAGGCGATCGTGGAGAATCACCATGGTGCGATCTCCGTCCACGAAACTCCGGGCGGCGGTGCGACGTTCCGCATCGACCTGCCCATCTCCGACAACGGCGAAACCACTGCGGACACACGAAAGGACGAGCGATGAACGAGAACAACGACTCCCAGAATCCGGATGAGGTGTCCAGCAGCGCCCGCTCGGACGATCAGACTCCACGCCCGTCGGTGAGTCCGGACAGCGGTTCCGCCGCCGAGGGGCGTCGCAGCCCGTCGGCCGGGGGCTACCGCGTGTCCGGGGCCGAGGTTCCGCGCACCTTCCCCTCTCAGTCCAACGGCCCTGCCCGGGTCAGTCCACCGGTCGCACCTCCCGAACGGCGCCCCGACGTGTCGCCGGCTCATGCGCAGAAGCCTGTGGACGGTTCCCCTCACCGAGGCGGATCTCCCGCCCAGCCGTCCTCCCCCTACCAGCCCGGTAGGCAGCAGGGCGGGCAGGCCAGCGGGCAACAGCCCGGCCAACCAATCGGTCAGACGGGCCAGCCGGGACAGCAGGGACGGCCCCAGCAGCCGCCGCCGTATCCACCGAACGGGCAGCAGAACGGTCCCGGCCAGCAGAACACTCCGGGGCAGCCGACCGGTTCGAACTCCTATTCCGCGGTGCCCGTGCCGGGTCCCTATTCTTCGGAATTCGCGGCCGTCGGTTCACAGCCCGGACCGGGAGGACCAGCAGGACCCGGTGGACCGGCAGGATCCGGTGGGCCAGTCGGACCCGGCGGGCAGGGCGGACCGGACGCGTTCGGTCCGTACGGAGCTCAGCAGCCGCCTCGGCGAGAGAGGAAGGGACCCGGTTGGGGTGCGACGATCGCGATCGGCCTGGTGGCCGCCCTCCTTGGTGGGGCTCTCGCATTCGGCGGGAACTATGCGCTCTCGTCACTGCAGGAAGATGAGCCGCGCAAGGTCGCCGAGGAGACGATCGAGACCCCGGACTGGACGCAGGTCGCCGAGAAGACCTCGGACAGCGTGACGTCGATTCAGGTCGGCACTCGCGGTCAGGTCCAGGGGCTCGGCTCAGGTGCGCTGTACGACGATCAGGGCCACGTCGTCACGAACAACCACGTCGTCGCACCAGCGGACACCCCCGACGGCGAGATCGCCGTGACCATGAAGAACGGTGAGACGACGGAGGCGACGATCGTCGGCCGTGATCCGTCGACCGATATCGCCATCATCAAGCTCGAGCAGGTCCCCGACGGTGTGAAACCGCTGGTCATCGGTGATTCGAAGAAGCTGACCGTAGGCGACCCGGTGATGGCCCTGGGCAATCCCCTGGGTCTGGCCAACACCGTGACCACCGGCATCGTCTCGGCGCTCGACCGTCCGGTGTCGACGGAGAACATCGGCGAGGATGCGTCCTCGCAGGAGAAGGAGATGACGATCACGAATGCCATCCAGACGGATGCGGCGATCAACCCCGGCAACTCGGGTGGACCGCTGGTCAACGGCGATGGCGAGTTCATCGGCGTGAACTCGGCGGCGGCATCGCTGAGTCAGGGCGAGGGAGGACAGTCCGGATCGATCGGCATCGGGTTCGCGATCCCCGCGAACCAGGCCGTGATGATCTCCGATCAGCTCATCTCCTCCGGCAAGGCCCGGCATCCGTTCCTCGGCATCACCCTCACCGACGGGCACATCAACAGCGGCGGGATCAGCCGCGGCAGCGCCAAGGTGCAGTCCGTGGCCAGCGGATCCCCGGCGTCCAAGGCTGGGATCAAGGACGGAGACGACATCGTCGAGGTGGCCGGAACCAAGGTGAACAACGCCATCGCCCTGCGCGCCCTCGTCCGCGCGCAGCCGGTGAACACTCCGGTCGAAGTCACCGTGGTCCGCGGAGGGAAGGAACAGAAGCTCGACGTCACACTCGTGCTGCAGTAGTCGCGCGGCTGACACGTCGGGGCCCCGCGCATCAGCGACCCACGCATCAGCACGCTCGCGCGTCAGCGCACTCCCGAGTCAACGACTCGCGCGTCAGAACCTGGGGACACTGCCGCGACTGAGCCGCCTGGAGGGTGTGGACAGCCGAACGCTGTCCACACCCTCTTTCCGCGCCCTTCCGCTCTTCGCCCCCGGCCGTCGACACTGAAGTGGTCTCGCCCGACCGTGGCGGGTCGATCCTGACCAAGAGGAATGATGATGAGTTTCGAAGTCGACGCCGAACGCGTCCAGTCCGCGGCCACCGCCGCTGCGAACACCTCCCGCAATCTCGTGTCCGAATCCGACACGATGATGCGCAATCTGCTCGCCCTCCAGGAATGCTGGCGCGGCAGCGCGGCACAGAACTTCCAGGCCGTGGTCAACCAGTGGGAGCGCGCGCAGAAGCAGCTCATGGAATCGCTCAACTCCGTCCATGGTGCACTCCACACGGCCGCCCGGCAGTACTCCGAAGTCGAGGCGGCGAACTCGCGGCTCTTCGCCCCCTGAGCCGATCGAGTCCCACCCGTCAAGGGTCACAGGCCCCTGGTCGCGTATCCCCCGAGATACCGAAGCCGGGATCTGTCAGTTCTCGTAGTCGGCGTCTGGCAAACTATCAGCCTTTCTCAGTAGACTTGAGAACGATAGTTCGCGGCGGTGTTGGCCAAGAATCTCCGGACCGGGGTGAATCGGGTTGGCAGCGTCGGGTCAAACCAATGCAGGAGTCGACTACGGATGAGTATCTTCCAACGGATCGCGACGATCTTCGGTGCCAAGGCCAACAAAGCTCTGGACAAGGCCGAGAACCCCAACGAAACCCTCGACTATTCGTACCAGAAGCAGTTGGAGCTGTTGCAGAAGGTCCGTCGTGGTGTTGCCGATGTCGCCACCAGCCGCAAGCGCCTCGAGCTGCAGATCAACCAGCTCGAACAGCAGCAGAACAAGCTCTCCGGTCAGGCCGAGAAGGCCATGCAGATCGGTCGTGAGGATCTCGCCCGTGAGGCTCTGACCCGCAAGTCCGGACTGACCCAGCAGATCACCGACCTGCAGACCCAGCACGAAGGACTGCAGGGTGAGGAGCAGAAGCTCACCCTCGCCTCGCAGCGCCTGCAGGCTAAGGTCGACGCCTTCCGGACGAAGAAGGAGACGCTGAAGGCCACGTACAACGCCGCCGACGCACAGTCCAAGATCGGCGAGGCGTTCTCGGGCATCTCGGAAGAGCTCGGCGACGTCGGACTCGCCGTCCAGCGCGCCGAGGACAAGACTGCGAATCTGCAGGCGCGCGCAGGGGCCGTCGACGAGCTTCTCGCCTCAGGTGCACTCGACGATGTGACGGGAACCCAGAAGGACGACATCACAGCCCAGCTCGACTCCCTCTCCAGCGAAAATGATGTCGAGATGGAACTCCAGCGGATGCGCGAGTCCCTGCCTGCCGGCTCCGAGGCGAAGGATCAGAAGTCGCTCGAAGGTGAGGATCGGCAATGATCATCCGCATCATGGGCGAAGGTCAGTTCGACGTCGCCGACGTCGACCAGGACCTGCTGCAGAAGTACGACAACCAGGTCGAAGACGCCGTCAATGCCGGAGACGAGGAAGCAGTGCGAACAGCGCTGACGTCCCTGCACGACTACGTCACTGCCAACGGCCAGCCGGTCGCCGATGACTACCTCGGGTCCTCCGATGTCGTCATTCCGTTCGCCGACGCCACCCTGGCCGAGATCGCCGAACTGCTCACCGGCGAGGGTTTCATCCCCGACCCGGCCTGAAACCACGGAGTACCTAAATGCACCCGGCCCATTGTCTTCGACAGTGGGCCGGTTCTGCCACTGCCAGAGAGGAACCACGATGAAGAATCGCTTCGTCAAAGACAACGGACTGACCATGCGGATGGGATGGACGATCTTCCTCAACGGACTCATCTATGTCGTGCTCATCCTCGCGATCTGGTGGATCATCGGGCAGAGCGTCGGCGGAGTCATCGTCGCCGTCCTCGTCAGCGCCGGCGCGTTCTTCTTCCAGTGGTACTTCTCCGACAAGATCGCCATGCGTGCGATGGGCGGCCGGGAGGTCTCCCCCGAGGAGGCTCCGGAGCTGCATACGATCGTCGACCGGCTCTGCCAGCTGGCCGATGCGCCGAAACCCCGCGTGGCCGTCTCGAATTCTCCGATCCCCAATGCCTTCGCCACCGGCCGTTCCCCCGAGCGCTCGGTGGTGTGCGTGACCCGTGGTCTGCTCGAGAAGCTCGACCGCGATGAGGTCGAAGTCGTCCTCGCCCATGAGCTCTCCCACGTTGCCCACCGGGACGTGACCGTGATGACCGTCGCCGGCGTCACCGGAGTCGTCGCCGCGCTGATGATGCGCGCCGGGTACTACATGAGCTTCGGACGGTCGAACAACAATAACAACGGCATTCCGATCCAGCTGCTGTTCATCCTCGTCGGAGCCGTCGTCTACGGACTCTCGTTCGTCCTCATCCGCGCGCTGTCGCGATATCGTGAGCTGGCCGCCGACCGCGCCGCAGCCATCCTCACCGGCGCACCGTCAACCCTGGCCTCGGCGCTGACGAAGCTGAGCGGCGACATGGCCAAGATTCCGGAGAAGGACCTGCGGTCGTCCGCCTCGGCGAATCACCTGGCTCTCATTCCCGCCATCAGCGGAAAAGCCGCATTCGGCCAGCTCTTCTCCACTCACCCCTCGCTCGAGAAGCGCCTGGATCAGCTGGCGAAGATCTCCGCTCAGCTCTCCCGGCCAGAGTGAGCACCCACCGCACCCTTTGAACTGCGCACCACCGAATTAGGAGCTCCATGGGATTCTTCGACGCACTGCTCGGCCGGTCCAAGCCGAAACGGGCCAACCTCGACGACCTCTTCGCCCTGCCGCCGGCGGCGCTGACGCTGCAGGCGGCGACCGGCTTCACTCCCACGGGCGTCGGAGCCGTCGCGTTCCGCCAGGTCGAGGGTGCCGCGTTCCAGTCCGCCGAGTCCGAAAGCGTCGCCCTCATCGGTTCCGACCCAGCTGCCTCGGTGCGGCAGGAGAACGACGGCTTCGGGTTCACCTGGCAGGTCGTGGCCGATGGGAACGCCGAGGTCGTCAACCTCGTCACGAACATCCACGCCGTGAACTCGGCGCTGGTCAATCAGGGTTTCGACACGATGCTGCTGTGCACGACCGTGTACTTCGTCCATCCCGACGGGCGTCGGATGGCGTTGGTCTATCAGTACAAGCGCGGAACCTTCTACCCGTTCGTGCAGTCAGGACCGAAGCAGCGGGACAACCCCCTGGAGATCCAGGTCAAGGGCGTTCTCTCCGGCGAGCTGCCGTTCGAGGAGGACACGTCGAACTGGTCGGCGCTGTGGGACGCCCCGGGCATGAACGACACCCCGGGTGCTCCCGAGCTGCAGTAGGCATGTCAGTCGGGGCGGCAGAAATGTCAGTCCGGACAGACGAGTGGAGGGCGTCCCCGCGGGGACGCCCTCCACTCGTATCTGAGACTGTCAGCCTTCTTCGGCGGCCACCTCGATGACTTCGCCGAGGGCTTCGATGCGGTCGCCGGGACGGATCGTGGCACCACGGCGAGTCTCGACCTCGCCGTTGACGCTGACCTCGCCGTCGGCGATCAAGTCCTTGGCCATGGCGCCGTGTTCGGCGATTCCGTGGAGTTTGAGCAGCTGGCCGAGTCTGATCGACTCGCCGCGGATCTCGATCGTGTCCATCAGAACAGGTCTCCGAATCCGTCGAACAGGCCGCCGCCGTCGCCGCCGTCACCTCCGAAGAAGCCACCGCCGTCGCCGCCGATGTCTCCACCGGCGTCGCCCATATCGCCTCCGTAGGCACCGTCCCAGCCGCCGCCCATTCCGCCGAACATCATGGCACCCATGAGGACGCCGGGCAGCAGGCCCGAACCGGCGTAGGAGTTGAAGTAGCCGCGGTTGTATTCGGCGTAGGCCGGTCCGGCCTCCCAGTAGGCGCGACGGGTGTGTCCGTCTCCGGTCACGACCTTGCGCACCAGCGGATCTGCACCGACAGCGACTCGTTCGGCATCGGCGGCGCACACGGGTACCGGGCGCAGCTGACCGCCGGCCGGAGCCCAGTCGATGTCTTCGACCGAGGGTCCGTGCTGGGGGTTGAAGAAGCAGGGCGGACGACGCACCGGCAGGGGTTTGCCTTCGAACCGGGCGCGAACGCACTTGGCGGCGTAACGGCCGTCTTCGAGCGCCTCAGTGACGTGGCGGATGTCAGCGGGTTCGGCGACCTTCTCGAGCGTCTCCTTGGCGATGTCGTACGAGTCGAGCGCCTGCTTGTAGTCCTGCGCTCCGCCCGTGTCGAGGTCGACTCCCGCGGTGATGACGTCGAGTTCGGCGACTTCTTCGCCGAATGAGGTGACGTCCTCTTCAGCGGTCTTCTTCACCTGCTGAAGTTCGGCGGCGTGCAATTCCTGCTGCCGCTTCTTCTCCTTGCGGTGGCCGATGAAGAAGACGGCCCCGAGAACTACGAGCAGCAACAGAAATACTTCAGTCACGATCCATGCCTCCCAGGCTAGCTTTGTCCTCGAACAGTATGCCCGATGAAGCTGACAGGCGTCTGAGCCTGTGCCCCACATCTGCTCAGTTCCAGGCGATCGGCGACGCAGTCGCAGGCCATCGACGACAGCTCAATCCCAGGCCATCGACGACGGCGCAGTCGCAGGCGCTCAGCATCCGGTGCGCGCCTGTCATGCGACACCGTCGCTCGGCCCGTGCAAGACCGCGTCAGACCAATGCCAGGAAGCCCTTGACCAAGGCCGCGATTCCGCCGCCGAAGGCGAGGACGAGCATCCCGATCCGCGCGATGCCCACGTCGATGTGACGGGCCAGCCGATCACCGCCGACAAGGCCTGCCACGAGGACGAGACCGAGCCCGATCCAGACTCCGAACTCCAGATCCGGCCAGGCCCCTCCGTGGACGATCACCTTCATCACCACCGCCGAGGCGGTACCGACGACGAGGAAGGGCTGCAGAGTGGCCGCGAACGACCGCTGCTCCCAATTCGTCAGCACAGCGTAGGCGCTCACCGCCGGTCCCCCGGCGCCGGCTGCCGCCGACATCGCCCCGGAGAAGAGCCCGGCCGTCATCCGTGTGCCGAGGTTCGCAGGGATTGATCGGCCCAGCCTTCCCAAGGTCAGCGAGCTGATCAGGGAGGCGATGATGAGTGCGCCGATGAGGATCTGCAGCGGTGGGGTGGGCATCGATGACGAGAGAAGCGCGCCGGGGACGGTGCCGACCACCGCGCCCAAGGCAAGATGTCGGAACGGCGGCCATTCCACCTCGGCGAAGGTGCGGACGAAGACGGAGAATGAGGCGACGATTCCGCAGATGTTGACGAGGATGACGCCGCTGAACGGATCGAGGAGGAGGACGAGAAATGGACCGCTGACCAGTCCGAAGCCCATCCCGGTGACGCGCTGGGACAATGCGCCGAGGAACACGGCGAAGAGGATGAGCACGACGACGGGTTCCACACGGTCGAGTCTAGTCCAGCCCGATTCCCGGCTGATCCTCAGGCTCACTGCTGACCGCGGGGTTAGAGTATTCACCATGAACGCCAGTCCCCTCTGGTCGAGATTCAGCGCAGATCCGAGATCGTATGGGCAGGTCCTGGCCTCGGATGCCGATCGCGCGGTCGTCAGTGATGTCCTCTCTGAAGGCTATGCTCTCGGTCAGCTCGACGTGGACGAATTCGATGAACGCACCGAGGCGGCTGCGAAGATCAAGACGCTCGGTGAAGTCCCAGCGCTGATCGAGGATCTCGTCCTCGCCGATCCCACCGACGTCGAACCGGGCCGTCTCGATGATGCGGGGCGCGCGCAGGCACTGGCGCGGCTCGCGGAAGATCGGGTGCCGATCACGCCGGAGCAGATCGATGCCGCGGCACAGAAGTACTACCGAGATCGGGTGCGCCAGTCACTGCTCGGAGCCGTCGCAGGTCCGGTCGGAATCGTGCTGGCGATCTGGGCGTTCACGTCGATCGCTTCTGGTGGGTTCATCTTCTTCTGGCCGATCTTCGTCATCGTGCCCATGCTGTTCGGCGGGTTGGGCCACATCGCGCACAAGGACGAGATCATCCGCAACCGGAAGAAGGAACTCACCCGTCGAGCCCGGGCGCACCTCGGCGACGCCGAGGCCCAACGACAGCTCGACCAGGGCGAACCTCCCGAGCGAGATTATGAAGCCGATTTCGGTACGGGCCTGCAGCCGCCGCATCCGTCTCATCCGCCGTACTCTCCCGGGCAGATCCCCCGCCGCGATGAGAGGGACCGGGGCCGGGGGCAGCGCCGTCATCGCCGCGACAACCCCTGGGACTGAGCGCTGACGACTGCAGGTCGGGTCCCTTCTGAATTGGCTCAGGCTGGACGGGCCCTGATCTTCCGGCTCAGGCCTGGAAGATCCTCATCTGGCCGAACACCTGCGCCTTGTGCGTGGTGAACCACATGGTGTGCGAGAAGTGCCGCAGGTCGTCGCCGTCGGCCCGCCAGTATCCCCACGCCGCTGCGGCCTTGCCGTGGGTGATCGCCGCCTCGAGGTGGCCGACCTCGGGCGAATGAGCGGACAGTTTCAGCAGGGTCTCGACGACGGCTCCCCGGCCGGTGTGGGTCTCGACGCCGGAGGGGTGGACGATCTGGAGGACGCAGTCGTCGGCTATTTCCTCGGTCAGCGCGTCTCGGTCGCCGTTGAAGAGATTTTCTTCAAACGTTGCGACGAAGACGTTCTTCGGACTGTTTCCGCAGGCATCGGTGCCGGTGAAGGTCATACCGCCAGCGTATGCGGGCGGAGGATTCAGAACAACGGGTCGGTGGGTATCCTCGGCGATGATGGTCGCCGACTCACGACGAGCGGTCGCGTCCGCGTGAACGATCTGACCGTCGGGCCGGGACCCGGGAGTCCGCGTACGAAAATGGCCGTGCCGGCACCCCTGTGGGCACCGGCACGGCCGATCGAACGAGCGGTGGCTATCAGAAGCCCATGCCGCCCATTCCACCCATGCCGTCCATGCCGGCAGCTGCGTCTGCACCTGCGGCGGCCTTTTCGGGCTTGTCGGCGACGACCGACTCGGTGGTGAGGAACAGACCGGCGATCGAGGCGGCGTTCTGCAGGGCAGAGCGGGTCACCTTGACCGGGTCGTTGATGCCGGCAGCCAGCAGATCCTCGTACTCACCGGTTGCGGCGTTGAGACCGAATCCGGCTTCGAGGTTCGCGACCTTGTCGGCAACCACACCGGCTTCGAGGCCGGCGTTCGTGGCGATCTGCTTCAGCGGCGCTTCGATGGCAACCTTGACGATGTTGGCACCGGTGGCCTCGTCTCCGGAGAGTGCGAGGTCCGCGAAAGCGGCCTTGCCCGCCTGAATGAGCGAGACGCCGCCACCGGCGACGATTCCCTCTTCCACAGCAGCCTTGGCGTTGCGCACGGCATCTTCGATGCGGTGCTTGGTTTCCTTGAGCTCAACCTCGGTCGCAGCTCCGGCCTTGATGACTGCAACGCCGCCGGCCAGCTTGGCCAGGCGTTCCTGCAGCTTCTCGCGGTCGTAGTCGGAGTCCGAGTTCTCGATCTCGGCGCGGATCTGAGCGACCCGTCCGGCGATCTCCTCGGCGTCTCCTGCACCCTCGACGATGGTGGTCTCGTCCTTCGTGATGACGACCTTGCGGGCGGTGCCCAGCAGGTCGGTGGTCACGCTGTCGAGCTTCAGCCCGACTTCCTCGGACACGACCTGGCCACCGGTGAGGATGGCGATGTCGGCGAGCTGAGCCTTGCGACGGTCACCGAAGCCCGGAGCCTTGACGGCCACGGACTTGAAGGTGCCCTTGAGCTTGTTCAGCACCAGGACGGCCAGGGCTTCGCCCTCAACGTCTTCGGCGATGATGAACAGCGGCTTGTTGGACTGCTGAACCTTCTCGAGGACGGGCAGCAGGTCCTTCACGTTCGAGATCTTGGAGTTGACGATGAGGATGTAGGGATCCTCAAGGACAGCTTCCTGGCGATCGGTGTCGGTGACGAAGTAACCGGAGATGTAGCCCTTGTCGAAGCGCATACCCTCGGTCAGTTCGAGTTCGAGTCCGAAGGTGTTGGACTCCTCGACGGTGACGACGCCTTCCTTGCCGACCTTGTCGATGGCCTCGGCGATCAGTTCACCGATTGCGGGATCTCCGGCGGAGATGCCTGCGGTGGCGGCGATCTGTTCCTTGGTCTCGATGTCGATGGCGTTGTTCAGCAGGACATTCGTGACGGCCTCAACGGCCTTCTCGATGCCGCGCTTGAGGCTGAGCGGATCAGCACCGGCTGCCACGTTGCGCAGGCCTTCGCGGACGAGAGCCTGTGCGAGCACGGTAGCGGTGGTGGTTCCGTCGCCTGCGACGTCGTCGGTCTTCTTGGCGACTTCCTTGACGAGCTCAGCGCCGATCTTCTCGTAGGGGTCCTCGAGTTCGATCTCCTTGGCAATGGAGACGCCATCGTTGGTGATGGTCGGTGCGCCCCACTGCTTTTCGAGCACGACGTTGCGACCGCGGGGTCCAAGGGTCACCTTGACCGCGTCCGCAAGCTGGTTGAGGCCAGCTTCGAGTCCTCGACGAGCTTCTTCGTCGAATGCAATCATCTTTGCCATAGCGGCTTAGATCCTCCCTGATGGAGTGGAGTGGGAATCCAGAGCAGTCATCAACGCCCGCGACGGCAGAGAGTGCGTCCGCATGTTCCATTCCACATATGGACCACGCTCTCGAGACGACTGGTGGGAACCCATCGGTTTTCACCAGTACTAGATTTAGCACTCTCCCCATGCGAGTGCAAATATTCATTGCCCGCCAAGACGGGCCATGACGGGCGCGGGAAGGTGCGAGCCACGAGTTCTGGGCGCAGGAGGAAGGTACAGAGGTCATTTCGGCTCAGCGCGAAACGTTTGGCGCGAGTCCGATTGCCCACGATTTCGAACAGCCCAGTTTAGGGCGAGTAGCCCTGTTTTCAACATGGGCTGCTCAACTCACACTGGGCTGAATCGAAGTCCATGCGCACGGGTGCACCCGACGCGGCCCCCGGGCCCCGCAGGCACTGAAAAGCGCCGAGCAGTTGCCTGCTCGGCGCTTCCCCCGTGCGGTTGGTGCCGGTTGGCCCGAAAGCCGTTCCGACCACCCGCCGCAGCGGATCAGAAAACTGTGCTGACAGCAGCCAGTCTCAGAGGAGGGTGACGGACTCCGCCTGAGGACCCTTTTGTCCTTCTCCTACTTCGAACTGAACCTGCTGGCCCTCTTCGAGAGAGCGGTAGCCGTCCATCTGGATTGCGCTCCAGTGAACGAACACGTCCTGGTTGTCGCCTTCGAGGGTGATGAAACCATAGCCCTTTTCAGCGTTGAACCACTTGACGGTACCTTGTGCCATTACTTCTCCATACAGTGCAGTGCCATTGAAATCCCGCATCGCAACCGCGATCAGATGACCTCACCTGAGATACGGAAGCTAGTAAAACTCAACTGACCCCGCGACTTCCCTCATTGACCTCTAGAGAATTATCTCGGTGAAGCACGAATAGAACACAAGGTGCTGTGCTTGCCTAGCTGTTGCAACTCTACAGCAGGCGCGCATCCCGCCCAGAGCGGTTCAGCACTGTTATAGATTCGTTATCTAAGGGTTTCTGCCCTGTTCACAGTGGGGATCGCTAAGAACGGAAACAGACCGTTCGGTCAGGAATTCGCCGAGGCGACCGACCGTCGCATAACCCGACCGCAACCGAGGAGTCCCCGTCTCATACCCCCATCGCGGTGGCGGCCGAGGCCGAACCGATACAGCCGACGCAGCCTCATTGCCGCGCGACCGAATCGCGTCGGGTCACTCCGAGTCCCCGCTTTCGCTGGGCTCGGGTCCGCGATCGGCGATGTCCGAACAGATGACGACGGTGATATCGGCTTCGAAGTCGGACGAGGCCTCCGTTGCCGAGACTCCCAGCGACTCGGCGACGAGCTTGGCCTGCGAGGCGTTCTCTTCGCCGTTGTAGTACACGGTCGAATCCGTGAGATTCGTCGAGTAGTTGCCGACCTCGCCGAGCTTCCAGCCCTTCTCTTCGACCGCCTCGGAGAACTTCTTCGCAGCGCCGGAGACGCCGGAGCCGTTGAGGACGTCGACGGTGATCGAGTCGTCTGCGACGCTGACTTCGCTCTCGGTCGGCGAGGGTTCGGCCGATGTTGATTCGGAAGCCGGAGGATCGGCGATCTTCGATTCGGGGTTGCCCATCGAGGAGAAGATGATGTTGATGGCGGCCACGACCAGCAGGACCGCGACCAGGGCGAGGATGATGACCAGCGAGATGGCACCGATGTTCGACGACGCCGCGGATTGCTGTCGATGGGCACCGTTGCGCCGGCCGGGCTCGATCTCGTCGAATTCGTCGGTCATGTCTACCTCGAGACGCGGGCTTGGGCGCGTTCGCTCTGCCGCGTGCTGCGGATTCGGCGAAGGCGCTTGACCAGCATGGGGTCGCTGGCCAGAGCTGCAGGGTTGTCGAGAAGCGAGTTCAGTATCTGGAAGTAGCTGGTGGCGGACATGTCGAAGCGCTCACGGATCGCGTGATCCTTGGCGCCACCGTATTTCCACCACCGCCGCTCGAACTCCAAAACGGCCACCTCGAGCTCGCTCAGTTCTGAGGTGTCGTCATTCGGCGGCATAGAGGTTGTGCTCCTTCGAGAGATGTCTGTGCTTCTATATTATCGCCCGATCGACGGTACCGAAATTTCCGGCGCGCCGCCGCGGATGTGAGGTCGGTCCCCGAACGGACCACGTCAGCCCCGAGCCAACCGCATCACCCCGCCGCAGGGCACCGGATCGGTGACCATGACGACGGGGTGAAGGGAACGACTTTCGCCGAGGCGGGGCCGCCTGGGCGAACCGGGTGACCCGATCGTGAGGATCGGATCGACCCCACGTTCGACCGCGAGCGCAGGACCGCCTCGGCGAGGATCCGATCAGCGGATGCGGATGTTGACCTGCTTGATCTGGGTGAATCCTTCCAGCATCCCTTCCAGCGATGCTTCACGTCCGAAGCCGGAGGTCTTCATGCCACCGTAGGACTGACCGGCCAGCTGACCGCCGCCCTGGTTGACCTGGACCCAGCCGGATTCGATCCGGTTGGCCATGGTCAGGGCCGCGTCGACGTCCTTGGTGAAGACGAAGGCCGCGAGACCGAAGTCGGAGTCGTTGGCCATGTCGATGACCTCGTCGATGTCCTTCCACGGGATGACCGAGAGGACTGGGCCGAAGATCTCTTCGCGGCTGGTCTGCCAGTCGTTCTTCGCCTTCGAGAAGATCACCGGTGCGTGGTAGAAGCCGGGCTCGCCGACCGTCAGCGAATCGGAGCCGTCATAGGCGATCTCGACGCCGTCCATCGACTTGCCCATCTCGATGTAGTCAGCGACCTGGTCGTACTGCTTCTGGTTGATGATGCAGCCGATGTCGGTGGACTCATCGCGGGGGTCGCCGACCGTCATCTTCGACACCGCGTCGACGAGCTTGGCCAGGAAGTCGTCGTAGATGTCTTCGTGGAGGAACAGACGCGAGCCCATGGTGCACGACTGGCCCTGGCGGGCGAAGCGGGTCGAGAGCAGCACCTGCTCGAGGGTGTCGTCGTCGTTCGAGTCCGGGAAGATGATGTTCGGGGACTTGCCGCCGAGCTCCATCGACGAATGCGCAAGACGGCCGCCGGCCACCTCGGCGACGTGCCGGCCGACGCTCGTCGATCCGGTGAAAGAGACCTTGTCGACGTCCGAGTGGACGTTGAGGGCCTCACCGATGACCGAGCCCTTGCCGGTGACGACGTTGAGCACACCGGCAGGGAGGATGTCGGCGATGATCTCGGCCATCTTGAGGATGGTCAGCGGTGCATCCTCGGCGCATTTGATGACGATCGTGTTGCCCGCGGCGATCGCGGCAGGGGTCTTGAAGGCGGCGATCATCAGCGGCGAGTTCCACGGCAGGATGCCGGCGACGACACCCAGCGGCACGCGCTTGGTGTACTGGAGCTGCTTGTCTCCGGCGGGCAGGGTGTTGCCCTTGACCTCACCGGCGACGCCGCCCATGTAGCGGAACAGGTCGGCCAGGATGATCGTCTCCGGGCGAGCCTGGGTGCGGATCGCGTTGCCGGTGTCGAGAGCGGTCAGCTGGGCGAGCTCCTCTGAAGCGGCTTCGAGCGCATCGGCACAGGCCAGAAGCTTCTTCTGGCGTTCCTTGAACGGCAGGGCCGCCCACTCGGGGAAGGCCTTCCGTGCGGCTTTGACGGCGCGGTCGGCGTCGGCCTCTTTGCCGTTGGGCACCGTGGCGATGACGACGTTGCGGTCGATCGGGGTGATGACATCGGTGGTGTCGCCGTCAGCGGCGTCGACCCACTGACCGCCGATGAGCATCTTCCAGTTCTTGGCCTCTGGGAATTCCGACATTTCGGTCCTTTCGTTCAACGATGAACTCCTTAAGCCGAGCATAACGCGTGGCACTGGGCGGCAATACATCGGTTCGATAGGCGATCGCGCACACCTGATCTGCGCTCGGTGCACATGCGCGCAGCATCCGCGCCGAGGCGGCGCTGACGTCATCGTCCGCCCTCCCGGAGGCGGCGCTGTCGTCATCATCGGCCGTCCCCGAGTCGGCCCTGTCGTCCCAGCGCGACTCCTGCGGACGGGCATCGCTACACTCGTGCCCATGACGTCGACGCCTCCGCTGACCGAGATCATGTCCCCCGATTGGGCGAGCGCCCTGGCCGGAGTGGAGGAGCGGATCCACTCGATGGGCGACTTCCTCCGCGACGAGATCGCCGCCGGCCGCGCCTACCTGCCCTCCGGGGATTTCGTCTTCCGCGCCTTCGCCGAGCCGCTGTCCGAGGTCAAGGTCCTCATCGTCGGTCAGGACCCCTACCCGACGCCCGGCCACGCCATCGGCCTGTCATTCGCCGTCGACCCCGATGTCCGCCCCCTGCCGCGGTCGCTGGGCAACATCTATCAGGAGCTCGAGTCCGACCTCGGCATTCCGCCGGCCCCGCACGGGGACCTGCGTGCCTGGTCACGCCAGGGAGTCATGCTGCTCAACCGGGCCCTCACCGTCTCCCCCGGGGAACCCGCTTCCCACCGCGGCAAAGGTTGGGAGGAGATCACGGAGCGGGCGATCACCGCGCTGATCGAACGCGATCAGCCGCTCGTCGCGATCCTCTGGGGCCGCGACGCTCGGAACCTCGCTCCCCTGCTGACATCAGGAAACGCCGAGGTGGCCACCATCGAATCCGCGCATCCCTCACCGCTGTCGGCCCGGCGGGGATTCTTCGGCTCCCGACCGTTCTCGCGCACGAACGAATTGCTCGCCCAGAAGGGCATCGATCCGATCGACTGGGCACTGCCGGATCAGGCCTGAGCCCGGATCGGACCTGAGCCCGGGTCCGATCCGGAGTCAGGTCTGAACCCGGTCCGATCTGAGTCCGAATCAGATCTGAATCGGGCCGGTCTCGGTCGCGTCTGAGGCTCCCGAACCTCCGGGCTCACCCGATTGGGCCCTCACTCCTCCGGGCCCACTCGACTGCGTCTTCGCGCCTCCCGGCTGCACCGAGTCGATGACTGCGGTCGCGGGTTCGCCGCTGCGCACCTCCTTGACCTTCTCCTCGGCCGAACTCTGACTCTTGAGGTTCTTCAGCGGCAGCGCCAGATAGCTGCCGAGCACGGCACCGACTGCGAGTGCCGCATTCGCCAGGATCGCGGTGAACAGCGAGGACAGACCCACAGCGAAGGAGACGTTCTCCGACTCCGATGCGATCTGATAGACAGCGGTGAAGATCGACAAACCCTGCAGCAAGGTGTAGATGCCGGGAATCATGAGCACGATCGCCGGCGCTCCCAGTCGCAGCGCCAGAGGCCGCGACAGGAAGCCGGTGACGGTGGCCGCCAGCAGACTGGCGAGCACATTGTCGATGTCCAACAGCGTCAGCGACATCATCGTGATGTGTGAAGCGAGTCCGACCAGCGCGGCGGGAAGGATGAATCGGCGCCTGGCCGACATCGCCACGGCACCGGACATCGCCACCACGGCCGCTGCGACCATCGACAGGATCGCCGTGACCACGTGCGGGCTCGTCTTCGGCACGAGCACCTCGATATGACTGAGTCCGATGGCCTGACCGCACACGATTCCCAGGGCGGTGCCGGAGACGATGCCGGCCAGGGTCATGAACACCCCGACCACCCGTCCGGCCGCGGTCAGCGGGAAGTTCGTCAGCGCATCCTGGACCGCCGAATACAGCGACTGCGTCGGCAGCAGCAGGACGATGCCGGCGGCCACGAGGTACTGCGGTGAGGCGATGATGCCCACGTCGCCGGCGATGGTGGCGATGAGGGTCGCAGAGGCGGCCTGCAGCGCCGTGGTGAAGAACGACGGCAGGTGGGTGCGTCCGAGCAGCTTGCCGAACTGGAACACGACGATCGCCATCATGATGCCCAGGGGAATCGCGATCGGGCCTCCCCCGAGGAGCAGGACGAGGGCACCGACCATGAAGCCCCAGGCACCGGTGGTGAACCATTCGGGGAACGGTCGCCGCTGCGTGCGGATCGCGTCGAGACGGCTGCGTGCCTCATGGAATTCGAGACGCCCGTCGACGAGGTCGGTGACGAGCTTGTGCACCGAGGCGAGCTTCGCGAAATGCGTGGACTCACCGCGGTTGACCCGCATCACCGTCAGCAGACGTCCGTCCGAGGTCGAATAGTGCACGACGAGAGTGTTCGAGGTCAGATCGACCTCGACGGTGGCCAGCCCGCACGCGATGCACGCGGCGATGACGGAGACCTCGACATCGCTGGTGCCGGCACCGGCACGCATCATCATCGCCGCGATATCGGCGGCAAGGTCGAGGATCATCCGGGCTTCGTCTTCGGTCGGCTCCTGCGCCTGCACGGGCGCCTGGTACGGGGTGCCCTTGAGCGCGGTGACGATCGGCACCGGCTGCGTGTTCTCCGTTGTGCCCGAGACGAGTTTGCCGACGGTGCGCCGAGCAACTCTCTGGGCGATGCGCTGAGACGCACCGAGGTGGTCGGTGCGGGGCTTCGACCGTCCGCCGCTGCGTTCGGGCTTCGCGGCCTTCGCGGCCGCGGCCTTCGCGACGTCGTCGGGTTGGGGTTCCGGCGAGGACTCCCGCAGCTCGGCCAGACGCTGCAGGCGAGTGCGTTCGAGCAGCTCCCGCAGAGCCTGGGATCCGGCCTCCGGGTTGCCGCCGGAGACCGGCGCCGGGGACGAGCCGCGGACAGGGCCCGGTTCGGTCGGCGGATCGACCCGAACCTCGGCGGTGGTGGCGTCTTCGAGTTCTCTGTCGCTCACGGCTCGCTGATGAGTGTCGGGCCGAGCGGGTCGGCGACGTGCGCGGTTCCCGAGGCGGCGTCATAGTCGAAGACGCGACGACCGGAGACGAAGACGGTCTCGGCGCGGGAACTCAGATCGAGGGGGTCACCCGACCAGATGACGAGATCGGCATCGCGGCCCACGGCCAAGGAGCCGAGGCGGTCCTCGAGGCCGAAGATCGCGGCCGGGTTGATCGTCAGCGCTTCGATCGCGACGACCGGGTCGAGGCCTTCCTTCACCGCGAGGGAGGCTTCGTGGATGAGGAAGTTGATCGGGATGACCGGATGGTCGGTGGTCAGCGCGATGCGCACCCCCGCCTCGGCGAGGGAAGCGGCGGTGGCCAGGGTGCGGTCGCGCAGTTCGACCTTCGACCGGGAGGTCATCAGCGGTCCGAGGATGACGTCGATGCCCTTGGCGGCGATGAAGTCGGCGATCTTGTGGCCTTCGGTCCCGTGGTTGATGACGAGGCGGTACCCGAATTCCTCGGACAGCCGGATGGCGGTGGCGATGTCGTCGGCGCGGTGGCAGTGCTGGTCGAACGCGAGCTTGCCGTCGAGGACGTCGGCCAGGGTCTCCTTGACCAGGTCACGGTCGAACGGGGTGCCCTCGGCTTCCGCCTGGGCGCGTTTGGCCTGGTAGTTCTGTGCCTCGACGAATGCGTCGCGGATGATTTTGACGGTGCCCATCCTCGTCGACGGGGTGACCTTCTTCTCCCCGTACACGCGTTTCGGGTTCTCGCCGAGCGCGGATTTCACGGACAGGTCCTGAGTCACGAGCATTTCGTCGACGATGCGACCCCAGGTCTTGAGGAAGGCGGTGCGACCGCCGATGGGATTGCCGGAACCGGGTTTGATGAGCGCCGAGGTGACACCCCCGCGCAGCGCATCCTTGAATCCGAGGTCGGTGGGATCGATGCTGTCGAGCGCGCGCAGGCCCGCCCCGTTGGGATCGGTCATCTCGTTCGTATCGTCACCGGACCAGCCTTCGCCGTCCTCATGCACGCCGAGGTGGCCGTGAGCTTCGATGAAACCGGGCAGGACCCAGCGTCCGCCGGCATCGATGACCTCGGTGTCCGCTGGGAGGGAAGAGGTGTCGACGGGGCCGGGAGCCACATCGGCGATGCGGCCGTCCCTGACCGTGAGGGTGCCCGATCCGATCGCCTCGGCGCGGTTGCCGGACGCATCTGCCACCGGCACGATCCGCGCGTTCGTGATGACGAAATCTGTGGCTGCGGGGACCGGTACTGAGCGATACATTCTGCTCCTAGCGAGGGGGTCGGCGACGACGACTGTGCGGTCTCGAGTCTACGCCACTCGATGTTCGGACACGGTGACCACGGGGCCGTTCGCCGCGTTGGCGGGACGCTCCGGCAGGCCGAGTTCTCACCGTTTCCCCTCCCCAGTTGCTACCTGACGGCGGCCCAGCAACCTCGCGCGAGGTTGCTGAGCCGCCGTCAGGTAGCAATTGGGGGCGGACGGGTCCGTGTCGGGCGCGGCGTATAGTCTGGGTGCATCGCCCGAAGAGAGAAGGATCCCTGATGCTTGAGCCGATCACCTCATACGTCGCAATCGGAGACTCGTTCAGTGAGGGACTGATGGATCCCGACCCACGGGTCGAGGATCGGTACCGCGGATGGACCGACCGGCTCGCGCTCATGCTCACCGAATCGTCGGTGGGCAGCCCGAACCTGTCCTATGCCAATCTGGCCATCCGAGGGCGGCTGCTCGACGGCATCGTCGATGACCAGGTCCCGCAGGTCCTCGAGATGAAGCCGAACCTCGTGAGCCTGTGCGCCGGGGGCAACGACTGCCTGCGTCCGAAGGCCGATATCGATGCCCTGGCCGCGAAGTTCGAACGCGCCGTGATCGCCATGCGTGAAGCCGGCATCGAAGTGCTCATGTGCAACGGCTTCGATACCGAATTCAGCACCCCGCTCATCCGTGCGGTCCGTCCTCGAGTGGGAATCTACAACGCGCATCTGTGGTCGATCGCGCAGCGTCACGGCTGCCATATGGTCGATCTCTGGGGGCTGCGGTCGCTCTACGCCGCGCAGATGTGGGCCGATGACCGCATCCACCTGTCGACGGAGGGCCACCACCTCGTCGCCGAGCAGGCTCTGGCCACCCTGGAGAGCGGCCGCTCCCTGCCGGTCAAGGGCTTCGGCGTTCCCGCCCGTCCGACGCGGGCGATCCGCGAGGTGATGAGCGAGGAGTCGCGGTGGGCCCGTGAGTACCTGGCCCCATGGGTCGGTCGCCGACTGCGTGGACAGTCCTCCGGTGACACGCTCGACCCGAAGCTGCCCGAACTCACCCGCGTCCGCGACCTCGTCGAGCGCTCGCGCGAGGTCGACCGCGCACGTGGGCTCGGCGGGGCCGACGTGCCTGGCGCGGCGGACGCTGCCGGCCGGTCGGACGCGGTCGATCTGACCGACTCAGGCGGAACTCGCGCCGACGAAACCGGCATCGGTGGGGTGAACGCACCTCGGGATTCCGAAGGATGAGCGTCGAGTCCGTGCGCATTCCCGAACTCTCAGCCGCCGGGGCCGCCATGGTGCCGTCCTTCCGGCACGTCTACGGAGACTCCCCCGAGCAGTTCGTCGAGGTCTTCGGTGACCCGGCGGCCGCCTCGGCGACGGTGGTCTTCGTCCACGGCGGCTACTTCCGGCCCCGCACCGACCTGGCCCATGCCCGGCCGTTGGCTCGGGCGTTGGCGGAGGCCGGGGTGCTCGTCGCCTCCGTCGAGTATCGACGACTCGGCGGTCAGCCGCTCCTGCTCGACGATGTCACCGCGGGCATCGATTCGGTGTGCACCGGACTGACGGGCTGGGGCGTGAGCGAGAACGCGAGGCAGAATCTGATCGTCTCGGGCCACTCGGCAGGTGGCTGCCTCGTCCTCGCCTGGGCCTCGCATCTGCCCGAGGAGGGTCCGCGGATCCGTCTGCGCCCTCTGGCACCGGTGACCGATCTGCTGCGGGAGGTCGAGGCAGGCCTCGGGGATGGAGCGGTGTTGGACTATATGGGGGTGCGCCCCGAGGATGACCTGGAGGCGTATCTGCGCCACGATCCGCGTTCACGCGCGGTCTGCATCCCGGCACGCGTCGATGTGCATTCGATCCACGGGAATGCCGATGCCACCGTCGACGTCGAGTTCTCCCGCGTCTTCCCCGCCGCCCTGACCGAGCTGGCTGGGGCGAACCATGCCGATGTCATCGACCCCGATTCTCCGTTCTTCCCGCAGGTGAGGAGCCTGCTGCTCGGCTGAAGGGCGGCGTTCAGACCCCTTCGGGGCTGATGCCCGGCCCGTTCTCGATGCCGGTGCGGATTTCGAAGAGTTCGGGGAAGAACGTCAGTTCGAGCGCCTTCTGCAGGAACCCGACTCCGCTCGAGCCGCCCGTTCCGCGTTTCATGCCGATGATCCGCAGCACCGTGCGCATGTGCCGGTAGCGCCAGATCTGGAGGTTCTCCTCGAGGTCGACGAGCTCTTCGCAGCTCTCGTATTCCTGCCAGTACTTCTGCGGGTTCTCGTAGATGATGCGGAAGACATCGCACAGTTCCTCGTCGAAGGTGTGGGCGACCGACTTGTCCCGATCGAGCAGCCGCTGCGGCACCGGAAGTCCGCGCCGGGCCAGACAGGCGAGGAACTCGTCGTAGATGCTCGGTTCCTCCAAGTACTGTTCGAGAGCGGCACGTGCTTCGGGCTCTCCGTCGAAGACTGGGAGCATGGCGCGGTTCTTGTTGCCGAGCAGGAACTCCACGGCCCGGTACTGCCAGGACTGGAAGCCGGAGGCTCGGCCGAGCTGGTCGCGGAACCCGACGTATTCGCTCGGTGTCAGCGTGGCGAGCACCGACCACTGCTCGGTCAGGGTCTTCTGGATGTGTTTGACGCGGGCGATGCGTTTGAGCGCGGTCTGCAGCTCATCGTCGGCGATGAGGCGGCGGGCGTCGACGAGCTCGTGGATGACGAGCCTGAACCACAGCTCCGTGGTCTGGTGCTGGATGATGAAGAGCAGCTCGTCGTGATGTTCGGGACTGCTGACGGGGTGCTGGGCGCCCAGGAGCCGGTCGAGGTCGAGATACGACCCGTAGGTCATCGACTCCTTGAGGTCGGTGTGGACCCCGGTTTCGAGGTCTCGTTCGTTCTTCTCGGCTGTCGTCCGAGCGTCGCTGCCCGGGTCATGGTTGGTGTCGGTCATGACCTCCAGCATAGGGGTCAGCCGGGTGGCCGCCTCTGCGGTTCGGCGACTTCCCGCACCTCGTCGACCAGCTGCTTCCATTCCGGCGGCATCTGGGACTCGCCGAAGCGCACTCGCCCGAACCGGCTTTCGATGAGATAGGCGAAACGGTCGGCACCCGTGGACTGCGGCGCATCATCACTCTGCCCGCCGTCGGACCAGGGAAGATCGGCGATGCGCGGGCCGAGGTCATCGCGCCGACTGCTCGCGTCGATGTCGACTTCCCAGACGAGCGGCATCCCGCCGACCCCACCCGAGCGTTCGACGAGCAGATGGCCGAAGCCCGCGGCAGGCTTCTCGCTCACCAGCTGCTCCCCTCGTTTCCGCGCGCCGCTCCGGCGTGGGAGATGCCCACAGCCTCCCATCCGGAGACGACCGCATCGTGAACGTCGGATCCGTTACCGAACTGGTCGGCCGCCTCGGCGATGGTGAGTTCTGCGAACTCCGCGAAATCAGTGCGCTGCGTGATCTCGGACCCGGTGAGGACGGAGTACCAGACCTGTCCGACGCTCTCCCAGGCCGGACCGCCGACGGCTGCGGCGGCGAGCGCGAAGGCGCGGTTCGGGATCCCGGAATTGAGGTGGACCCCGCCGTTGTCGGAGTCGGTGGTGACGAAGTCGTCCATATGCGCCGGCTGCGGATCCGTGCCGAGGACGTCGTCGTCATAGGCCGTGCCGGGTTCGATCATCGACCTCAGAGCACGTCCGGTCACCTCGGGGGTGAAGATTCCGGCGCCGATGAGCCAGTCCGCGTCCTCGGCATTCTGTCCGGCATCGTGCTGCTGGGTCAGGGCGCCGAAGACATCGGCGCAGTGCTCGTTGAGTGCTCCCGGCTGGTCGACGTATTCGAGATCTGCGGTGTGGCTGATCACGCCGTGGGAGAGTTCGTGGCCGATGATCGACAGCGAACCGGTGAACCCCGTGAACACTTCGTCGTCGCCGTCGCCGAAGACCATGAGGCGGCCGTCGAAGAACGCATTGTCGTAGTCCGTGCCGTAGTGGACGCTGGCCATGAGCGGCATTCCCGCGTCATCGAGCGAATCGCGTCCGAACACCTCGGAGAACAGCGAATACGAAGCACCGAGCCCGTCATAGGCTTCGTTGACAGGTTCGTCGCTGACGGGCTCTTCGCCCTCGGAGCGGACGAGTTCGCCAGGCAGCACCTCGGTGTTCTGCGCATCGTGGACCAGGCGCTGCAGCCCTGCCGATCCGGGGGCGGCGAGCGCGGTTTCGTCCTTGCCGAGATCGGCCGGCGGCGTGTACCGCAGACCCGCCAGGCGCAGGTTGCGGCAGCTCTCATCGGACATCCGACATCTGGCCGCGGCGGCCGCGGCCTTCGGGAACCGCTCGGTGCCGCGCTCGGCGATCGCATCGAGGAGATAGGGCGGGACGACACTGTGAAATGGGAGAACGCTGTGAGAGACCATGACTCCAGCGTGCCACTTCCGGCGACGAACCGATAGGGAACCCGGCACATCCGTGGCGGGCGGCCCGCCGCGGCCTCAACTAAACTTGTCACGTGCTCCAACCGATCCTGTGGCCGGTGCTCGTGCCGTTCGCCCTCTTCGCCGTCGGCCTGGGTGCGATCATGCCGATCCTCGTGCTCGGCGCGCTCGCGCTGGGGGCGACGCAGGCGTTCGCCGCCGCCATCGTCGGCTTCATGGGGGCAGTGTCGCTGATGGCCACGGTGCCGGCCGGGATCCTCATCGACCGCCTCGGCGATTTCCGGGCGATGACCGTGGCCACGTTCGCCGCGATCATCGTGCTCGGCTCCATCGTCGCCGCCTTCATCTGGGATTCGCCGTACTCGCTGCTCGTCTATACGGTCGCGCTCATGGTCTTCGGCCCGGTCTCCGATGTGTGGAGTCTGGCTCGGCAGGCCGTCGTCGCCGAGGTGATGCCGCCGGCCGATCTCGCCAAGGCGATGACCGCGCTCGGCGGCACGCAGCGAGTCGGCAACCTCGTCGGGCCGATGATCGGCGCCGGTCTCATGCTCGTGTTCCCGATCTGGTCCGTGTTCGTCTTCTCCGGGCTCACCGCCGTCGCGGCGATCGCGATCATGGCCCTGCCGATCGCGCAGATACCCGGTTTCGACGACCATCCCCACCGCGCCGAGGCGGCCCCGACCTCCCGTGCCGACGATGACGATCCCTCCCCCACCGATGTTCCTCACCCCGCCGAGGCGGCCGACCCCGCCCCAGCGAACGATCCCCCACACGAAGACGACCCCCACCCTCGGCGAGGGAAGGAGAAAGACCGCCGGCCGCCGCTGGACGTGCGGTGGAAATCGGTCATCCTCACCGGCGTCACGATCATCGCGCTGGCGGCGGCCCGAGCCGCCCAGCCGGTCGTCGTTCAGCTGTGGGGCGTCGAGATCGGGCTGCACAAGTCCTCAATCTCCCTCATCATCGCCTTCGGCGCCGGACTCGAACTCATCGTCATGTTCGTCGGCGCGTACATCAAGGATCACCTCGGCCGGGTCGCGACCCTCGTCGCATGCCTGTCCATCTTCGGCACCGGGTTCGTCATCATGGTCGCCAAACCGGATCTCGCCGGGATGGTCCTCGCCACCGCGGTCATGGCCGTCGGCAACGGCCTCGGGGCAGGTGTGAATATGACGATCGGGGCGGACCTCTCCCCCGCCGTCGGCAGGCCGCGGTTCCTCGGCATCTGGGCGATCTTCAACAACGGCGGCAAACTCGGCGGACCGACGCTGCTGTCCCTCATCATCACCGTGACCACCCTGCGATTCGGGGTGCTCTTCCCGGGACTGCTCGCCCTCCTCGGCGCGGTGTGGATCCTCATCTGGGCCCGTCAGGTGGGGCTGCCCGGCCGCAGGAGGCGCCTCGACCCGCCGCGCACGGACTGACTCCGGGCGGCTCCTCACGTCTCCGCGGCCCGCAGTCGCTGTTCTTCGCGTGGAAATCCCGCCGTCGCCGCGCTCGCCGCTATGCCCAGGTCGTATCCATTGCGGTGCGGCACGGGCTCGGATCCCAGCTGCGCGGCTTCGGCGGGGATTCGCCGGGCCGGGAGGTCAAGACCGCGCGGGCACTCAAGGAATCCCTCGCCGAGGCGGGGGTGACCTTCGTCAAGCTCGGACAGATGCTCTCGACCCGGCGAGACATCCTCCCGCCGGTGTTCGTCCGTGAACTCGAGACCCTGCAGACGCAGGTGACCCCCGAACCGTGGTCGGTCATCGAGCCGACCATCGCCGAGCGGCTCGGTCGGCCGATCGGAGAGATCTTCGCGCGCATCGACTCCACGCCGCTGGCAGCTGCCTCGGTGGCGCAGGTCCATGAGGCGACTCTGCTCGACGGTACGGAGGTCATCGTCAAGGTGCAGCGGCCGAAGGCGATCAATCAGGTCGCGCAGGATCTCGATATCATCCTGCGGCTCGCGGGCTGGCTGAACAAGACCACGACGTGGGGTCGGGACCTGGGTGTGCAGTCGCTGGCCGCAGGGTTCGCGAACACGCTCGAGGAGGAGCTCGACTATCGGATCGAGCTGGACAACATGGCCAGCATCGAAGCCTCACTCACACGGTCGGGCAAGTTCGACGTCACCGTTCCGCACGGCTATCCGGGCCTCAGCGGCGAACGCCTGCTGGTGATGGACCGGCTGCCCGGTCAGCCGGTCTCGCGTGCGGGGATGCTGTTGACCGGGCTCAGCGATGCCGAACGGTCCCGGTTGGCGACCACTCTGCTGGGTGCCACGCTCGAGCAGATCATCGGTGATGGGATCTTCCACGCCGATCTGCATGCCGGCAATATCTTCATCACTCCCGAGGGGAAGCTGGGGCTGCTCGACTTCGGTGCGGTCGGACGACTCGACCCGGCCACGCAGACGTCGCTGGGCCTGATGCTCTATTCCATCGACCAGAACGACAGTGCCGTGGCCACCGACGCCCTCATCGAACTCCTCGGACGTCCCGACGGGCTCGATGATCGGGAGGTCGAGCGCGCCGTCGGCGAACTCCTGCTGCGCTACGGCGGCGGCACCCGCGCGACGCAGGGCCAGAAGCTCTTCGACGATCTGTTCAACCTCGTGCTCGCTCATCGCTTCTCCGTACCGGCGCCGATCAGCGCCGCCTTCCGAGCCATGGCCTCGGTCGAGGGTGCGCTGCTGACGATCGATCCGAACTTCGACGTCGTCGCCGTGTCCCGGAAGGAGGGCAACAGGCTCGTGCGGTCGAAGCTCAAAGGCACGAAGATCACCGATGAGCTGCAGCGCCGGGCCCTGCAGCTGATGCCGATGATCGACCGCATGCCGCGCCGGATCAACAAGATCACCGAGGATCTCGAGCAGGGCCGCTTCTCGATGAACATGCGTGTGCTCGAGAATCCGTCCGACCGCAGCTTCCTCACCAGCCTGTTCCAACAGCTCATCGTCGCTGTCCTCGCCGGTGCCGCCGTGGTGGGAGCGATCATGCTCATCACCAGTGATGAGGGTCCGCTGCTGACGAAGGACATCCACCTCTACTCGTTCTTCGGCTTCGTGCTGCTCTTCGGCGGCTTCGTGCTGAGCATGCGCTCCCTCATGCTCGTGTTCAGACGCGACGGCCAGGGCTAGCCTGCCACTCGACCATCGCCACTCCGCTGTCGCGCCCCTCATCCAAGTGCCGCCGGCTGGGAGTCACACCTCAGCCGGAGCGGGTCGCTGGTGAAGTTCCGGACGATCCGTGCGGGATTTCGTGGCCGAAGTCCGCACGGATCGACCGGAAGTCGGGAGACGGGCGGACGACGCTGGAGACGGGCAGCGAAAAGGGCGATGCCCCGTGGGAATGCGACCGCAGCGTAGATTCCGCCCGCGCCCGGGCAAGAAGAAGCCCCGCGTACCGCTGGTTCTGCCGGTTCACGTGTCATGACCGTGTCATCACGCAAAGGACCAGGGCAGACAATCAAGTGTCTGCCCTGGTCAGGTGAGCCCCCTGTCAGACTCGAACTGACGACCTTCGCTTTACAAGAGCGGTGCTCTACCAACTGAGCTAAGGAGGCGTGGTGCGCACCGAGCGTGCGCGCCTACACGATAGTAGTCCATGGCCGGGCCCGGCCACAAAACCGCCGGGGACGAAGAAGGCCGGACCCCACCTCGGTGGGGTCCGGCCTTCGATCGTGCTCTGTCGAGCCGAGCGTTGTGCTGGTCTGATTCCGGTTCCGGTCTCGGCCAGCACCCGGTCAGGAACTCAGTGACTCAGCCCTTGAACTCTCCGGTGGCCTTGAGGATCTCGGTGGCCAGGGCCTGCGGGTCGCTGGTCTTGTCGGTGTGCTCGCCATTGATGAGCACCCACGGGGTGGCTTCGACTCCGTCATCCAGAGCGGTCTGGCTCGACTGCTCGACGAACTTGTCGAAGGTCCGGTCCGTGACGCAGGATTTCACGGTCTGCTCGGGGTCGGCCTGGAGCTTCTTCGAGGTGTCGACACCGGCGTCCTCGGCGACCTTGAGCAGCTCCTCATCGGTGCGGCCCTCGGCGCCTTCCTCCGGCTGCTGAGCGAAGAGTGCGTCGAACAGATCGACGGCGACCTCGGGCTGGCTGTCGACGACGCAGGCGGCGAGGTTGGCCGAGCGGGTCGAGTACTCGTTTCCGCTGGACATACGGTCGAGGAACGACACCGGCTTGTAGTTGACGACGATCGATCCCTCGTTGGCGAGCTTGCGCAGCATGCTCGCATTGCCTTCTTCGAAGGCCTTGCAGCCGGGGCACTGGAAGTCGAGGTAGACGGTGACCGTGGCGGCCCCCTTCTTCGTTCCCTCCTCGGTTGGAGCCGGTAGATCCGATTCCTCACCCTCGGGCATCTTCAGCGGCTGCACGAGCGTGTTGTCCTTGCCCACGGTGATTCCGTCGGAGACATAGTTCGTGGGGCTGACAGCGGGCTTGCTCTGCTGGAATACGAGCACACCGACCACGGCGAGCACGGCGACGACGACCACTGCGATCCCGGTGTACAGGATCGTCTTCGCGGTCTTCTCCTTCTTCGCCTGATTCGCCGCGATCTGGCGGGCGTTCTCGCGTGCGCGGTTCCGCTTGTCGTCCGCGGAGTTGTTCTTCGCCATTGTTCCTCACGTTGGATCGTCTGACATCGGTGCGGCCTGAGGCCCGAACGGTGCGGGACGGCTTCCGCGACCCGACGGCACCACTGTACCGAAACAGGTGCTTCGCCGACTCCCAGAAACATTCAAGGTTCAACTACAATGTTCAACTACCTCGGGCTCTTCCGGCAATCGGTACGGATCGAATCGCACGATCGCACGGTCGCACAGTTGAACAGGCGTCCAGATGCCCAGGCGCACGATCGCCCGGGCCTACTCTCGCATTCCCGCACGCGCCGAACCGACCGTCCTGCACCAGACCGAACAATCAGTCCGATCGGCTCACACCGGTCCGGGCAGGTAGTCGAAGGGGTTCATCGTCAGCGGCCACCAGGACATAGCCGCCCCCGACTGGATGACCATGACGGCGAGGATGACGAGCAGCGCGATCACGGCCAAGGCGATGAGGCGGCCGAGCTGGTTGAGAGTGGCTCCCGAGACGAGCATCCGCGAGCCGAAGCGCAGACTCGAGGCTCCCGGTCCGACCCACAGCACCAACGAGCCGGCAGCGCCGGCGGCCCACACCGACCATTGTTCGGACGACCCGCTGGGCACGATCCCGGCGATGTCGA